>JBJEND010000228.1:0-6361 GCA_051880015.1 Butyrivibrio sp.
CTATTTTCGTGATAGACATGGACAACCGCAATATATACATTTTCAGCGATGGTGCGGTGTACAGAATAATTACCAAATCTTATGCCTATACCATTACCGACAATGTATACACCTACGCTACCGACGCCGAATATTATACCTGTGCCAGCAAAGCCTATTCCCAGATATATACTCTCCTTAAGGGAGGCAGAATTTCCCAGCCGATGAAATATATCTGCAATGCCCTCCTTGCCCTTATCCTGGGATTAATAATCACCTTTTTCATAGTCAAAAGAGCTTCCCGTAAAAGGGCTGCCAGTGATTCTGAAATAATGGGTGCAATTTTTTCAAAATGTGATATAAATAACGCAGAAGCCGAATTCACTTATCAGTCTTCCCATTACAGCCCGCAAAGCAGCAGTAGCAGCGGTGGCGGCGGCGGTGGCGGTGGCGGCGGCGGTGGCGGCGGCGGTGGCGGCGGTCACAGCTTCTGATTTACCGTAAGCAAAACACAAAGGAGTATACTTATGTATAATTGTCCCCACTGCGGAGGCGGATTAAAATTTGATATAGAGCTGCAGTTACTTAAATGTGATAACTGCGGCTCCACAACCGATCCCTATTCCCTGGATTCCAATTCTGACGTAATTAACGCAGAAGAAAATACATACTATGACGTTACCATTTTCAAATGCCCTCACTGCGGTGGTGAAATAATCGGCACAGAAAACTCTGCCGTGGAATTTTGCAGCTTCTGCGGAGCATCTGCCATACTGGATGCCCGTTTAAGCCGCGAAAAACGTCCAAAGTATATAATTCCCTTCAGTTTAACCAAAGAAGATTGTAAACGCGCATATAAATCCTATGTGGGTAATTCTTTTTTTGCTCCAAAGGAATTAAAAAACTCCGGTTGTATCAACGATTTCCGCGGAATATACATGCCCTACTGGACATATTACATTGAACAGAAGGGTCCCTGTGTTCTCAAGGGTAATCGTGTCACTGTCAATTCTGACTCAATAGATTCATACAACTACCGAATCCGGTTCACTCTTGACAATTACTATAAAGGCCTTTCTTATGATGCTTCTTCATCATTTTATGACAGTCTGAGTGATGCCATAGCGCCTTTTGACATTAAAGGAATGCGGGCTTTTCACCCGGGCATTTTAAGCGGATTTTATGCGGATACTCCTGATATTCCTTCCTCAGCGTATGCACAGGAAGCTCAGGATTACTGCAATATGGCCACATTGCACAAAGTATCGGAGGACTGGCTTTTCTCAGATATTACCATAGAGATGCCAAAATCCCCGCTTCAGCGTAATGCTTTATTTCATACCAAATTAAAAGAGGTGGACAGTACTCTGTTTCCTGTATGGTTTATGTCGTACCGCACAGGAAAGCGTGTAGCTTATGCCACCGTAAACGGACAGACCGGCAAAGTTTTTGCTGATTTACCGGTTTCAATAGGGAAATATCTGCTGTGCTCTCTTCTGATTGCACTTCCCATATTTGGTACTCTTGCAGTATTTTTCTCTCTTTCCGCAAGAACTACCATGCTTCTTACCGGTTCCCACGCATTTATCTGCTCAGTTATATATGCAATGGAAATTGACCGCATAATCAGGAAGGACTCCATGATTGAGGACATAGGTATAATGCGCAACCGGAAAAAAACTCCTGTCAGGAAAAATAAAACAAAAAAGGTACAGCAGAAAAAGGATTTTGTCGGATTGGGGGTTTTAATTGCCAACATAATATTTATTTTTCTTCCTATATCCCCCATGCTGTTTCTGGTGGAAATAAATATTCCTGATATTTTGTATCCTGTTCTTCTGATAGTTTTACTGTTTGGCAGCATTATTGCATGGGTGAAGGGTACAGAAATTGCCAGACAGCTGAAAGTAAAGGCGCATGCCCCGGGATTTTGGTTCAGTACCGGAGTATTAATTGTTTCAGCGGTTATTACCACCATTAATCCCGCATCTCCCCTGTTCTATTACGGAGCCATGCTTTATGCTTTAATTATGGTAATAATGCTTAATTTGGGAATTATTAAGAAATATAACGATATGGCAACAAGAAAGCTGCCCCAGTTTAAGAAGAGGTGATAATGATGCCCAGAATATTTATCTGTATATGTACTTTATTTATTATGGTCTTTTTTACAACAGAATTTTGTGTAGCGTCTGATACAGGAATTTCTGATAATCCTGCACTTACAGAGGAGGAATTCGGGAACACTGATGCCCTGTCAGAACAGGCTTCGGTGCCTCTCTCCCGCCCTATGAAATATATAAGCAGTGCTTTAATAGCACTTTCTTTAGGTTTTACCATTACTTTTTTCATAGTAAAAACCTTCTATGGCAAAAATTCACCCAAAGAAGAGGAAGTACTGGATTCAATCTATGTGCAGCATCGTCTCAGAGAACCGTCACTGGAACAGTTCTCAGACACCTATAAATGAATTAATTGTCGCCTTAAATGTTTCCATATCAATGGGCTTTGAAATATATCCGTTCATCCCCGCTTCCCCGGCCCTCAGTATGTCCTCCGTGGCAGAATTGGCAGACATGGATAATATGGGAATATTCCCGGCATCAGGCACACCGCTTTGTCTTATTGCTTTAGCAGCTTCATAACCATTCATTACAGGCATTCTCACATCCATCAGTATCATATCGAATGTACCCCCGGGTGACCCGGTAAAGGTATCTACTGCTTCCCTGCCGTTACTGCAGACTGTGGATAAAGCTCCTTCCAGCTTAAGGAGCTCTGAAATAATTTCTCCATTAATCTTATTATCCTCTGCAATAAGGAAATTCATTCCGGCAAGAGAAGCACTACCTGCCCCTCTGCCATCCCTTCCTTTATCCGGAATATTATCAGTTAAAGCTGTGCCGAATACAAGGTCAACAGTAAATTTACTTCCCTTATCCGGTTCACTTTCCACATGTATGCTTCCCTCCATAAGTTCTACCAGATTTTTGGTTATAGCCATACCAAGTCCGGTTCCTGAAATATCCATGGGAATCCTTTCTTCTTCCCTGGTGAAGGGTTCAAAAATTCTCTCAATGAATTCCTTACTCATACCAATTCCGTTATCCTTAACCTCAAACTGCAAATGACACTCCGGCTCATCCGGAAAGCCCCTGACAATCAGAGATATTTCCCCACCTTCCCCTGTATATTTCACAGAATTTGATAAAATATTAATTAATATCTGGTTTAAACGGGTCTTATCCCCCACAATCATATTATTTTTAATATCAATGAGTTCCATTATAAAATTCTGTTTTTTATCCCGGGCAAGCTGGCGTGTCACGGTACATATATCCTCAAGAAAACTGCTTAATTCAAAATCAGAATTATTAATTGTTACCATGTGGCTTTCCATTTTATTCATATCCAGTATATCATTAATCATACAAAGCAGATGACGTCCGGATGCCTGAAGCCTGGCCACGTCCTCCCTCACTTTATCGGGATTATCCGCATGGCGCTCCAGCAGGGCCGTAAAGCCTACAACCGCATTCATTGGCGTCCTTATATCATGACTTATATTGGACAGGAAATCGCTTTTGGCTTTATTGGCACGGTTAAGTTCCTCATAAAAAGCATATTCCGTCTGCTTAACTTCATCAACATCCATTACTGCCAGAATAACGTCTCCATTACTTTTAGCTTTGTTTTGTGTCGCTGAGATTATGTGCATTCTGTACCATCGATACTCATTATTAATTATCCTTCTGTAATCAAATACATAAAAAGGCTCCTTTTCAGACAAATGGGACATGATATACTCACAGGAGCATTTTTCCTGTACTGTTTTTCTGTCCTCCGGATAGACATATCTGTTTATATAAGCATTAATCATTTCAGAATAGCATCTTCCCTTGCTGCCTGTAATATTTTTACATGCCCTGCCATTATGTATAAAGCGGTCTTTCACCACATTTGCACTGCAGGTATATTCAAGTATGTATTTAAGCTGTTTTATCAGAAAGCTGTCATTTCTGCTTCTAATAATTACTACCATACTTAATATACACATAAATGCCATTATGACTATGCATATAAACAGAAGAATATTATAACTGTACAAAATATTTATACTATAAAAAAAACGCATCACTTATCTCCGTTGCTTACTACCCAGAAGCTTTCCTCTGCATTGCCGTTTTTAATAATCCAGCAGGAAATAGTCTTAAGATCACTGGTTATGGTAATTTCATAAGTATATCTGTCTCCCTCAGCCGGTTCAAGTTTGTCAACATTCAGTCCTTCTGCTTTAACAAACCATATGTAATCGTCTTCGGTATTTCCTGTAAATTTATCCACACAACAACTCTGCATATTTCCACCCAGTTCAAAGCCTTCAATATATACTTCTCCGTCCAGTTCTTCTCCCACATTTGCAGTACCATTAAGTACCACTTTCACCTCTTTTAACGGCTCCGCCCCGTTGCCGGTACTGCTTAAAGGATCTTCATCATACAGATAAAATTTTCTGTCCACAGCAAACTTAACCGTATCGCCTTCAACCACAATATCCTTTACCGGCTCCTCTTTCCTGTCAGAATGTCCGGCTATCATGACTGCCGCAGTTACTGCTGCCGCAATACAAACTAAAATACTTATTATTAATATTATTTTTTTCTTCATATTATTCTCCTCTTCTACTCTGTATTTTACAATGTCTCCTTAAGGATTTTTACCGGAGTATTTTCTCTAAGAATGCTCCTGATTGTCGTTGCCGAACAAATTGTAATAAAAACACAGATTATTACCATAATAATGATTTCCGGCAGTTTAAGGCGGCAGTTCAGTTCTCCCACGATTTTTAATTTATTCTGTATCTTCAATAAACTGACCGTAACCATTGCCGACGCAAGGCAGTTTATTCCCATCTCAATTCCGGTCATTACCTCGGCAATCTTGTAATTCATTCCACAGGCATACATTATTCCGTAATATCTGGCACTTTTTACCGTCTTAACTGTTACAATTCCTATAATGCTTATTGTCAGCAGTATAATGACTACTATTGTCAGAGGGAGATATTTCATTATCATATTAACAAATGATTTATTCCCTGCGGTAATCAGGTCCTTTGCTTTCGGATAAGCATCTATAACCGCATTTCCCACTAAATCCAATTCGTAGTTCCGTAACATGTCAATATATTTATCCCGCTCTTCTTCAGATATATCATCCTTGAGATTGACAATTCCTTTTTTGTATAAAAATAATTCCGAAAAATCTCCCGCTTTACCAAGTTCACTTTCAGTTACTATCATTACAACTTCTCCTGACTGTTCATAGCTGCAGGTAGAAAAAAAATCCTCATATGTCATGTGTGAACTTATAATTATATCTCCGCCATATATTTTCTGCCCTTCGCTTAATATCCCTGCAACATATATATTTACATCTGTATATTGATCAATGCCGCTGAATACATGATATGCAAAAGTGTCTCCTTCCCGAATTCCGTATGGATTATGTGACATTATAACTGACACTGTGTTGCCATCCTTACACCCTCTGTCCGGCTGTACTCCACTATCCAGCATGGGTTCAAGGTATTTCATCATCTCTTCCGTATATACGACAGTTCTTATTGTATTTATTTTATTATCTGTATATCCACTTAATGTCCTTGATGTAAGTACGCCTTCTGTCTTATCCAGTTTTTTGATTAATTCCTTATCAGCAATATCAAAAAATATGCTGTCTTCATCGAGATATTTTTCTGTCAGCCGGTATAACCTTGTCTGACTGTCCATATTGGATGTAAGCATTACAGATGCCAGAAGCATTACAGTCATAATGAGTATTACACACAAGTTAAACCATATATTTCTGATATATTCGTATATTCCTAACCTAACCATTTTGTGCTCTCCTCAACATATCCCTTAGTTTTTCCCTATTGACATATCTGAGCATTATATATGTGATAAGAAATATACATGCTGAATATGATATCAACATAACCATATATACCTTAGTACTGTACAGACCACTGTTTTCATATACCATTGAGAAAATTTGCTCCGGCCCAACCCGGAACACCATAAATCCCAGAAGCTCAATTATTAAGCTTACAAGCATTATTTCAGATTCATTAATGGCAAGGCGCAATAATCTGGTTGCACCTGTAATTCCGTATACAGCCATCTGTTTTCTTAGTCTGCTGATGATGTATCCGTATAGCAGACATATATTAAGCGCAGAGATGATTCCAATGGCAACGGAAATAGCAATGGTGGTTCTCATGGAAACAAGTTCTTCGTTATCCTTAAACTCAAAATCATCTACTGTCACCTTTTCGCCGTATATTTCAACAAGTGTATTTTTAAACATAAGATAGTCA
>JBJEND010000229.1:0-6359 GCA_051880015.1 Butyrivibrio sp.
TTTATCATAGAAGACCCAATATTTAACTATTTACAGAAAAAATTTCACACTCTCTTTTTTACCGAAAAATCACCGCCCCCCACAGTCGCACCTTCTTTCCGTATAAAGCCTGTTTATGATAAATATAATTATAATTATCAGAGTATACCATGCAACATAGAATGCCGAATAACAGCTCCCCATATTCCATACATTCTGTATATTGGATAACTGCATTACCTCTAACGCCCTTCCCGCCATTTCATTTTGTATGACTATCTCAGGAATTATTTTACTCCACAGCAGTATCATCAGGTAATTAAGCATAAAAGGTATACACAACACTATATACTTATTCCGTATAAACACCGCCAGAAAATATGACGGAAGCACTGACACCGCACCATATAAGAACATCGAAATAATTTTCAAAACTACATCTTTCAGTATGTAACTGCCAACGCCTATTACCGTATACAGCACTACTCCGTATATGCAGTATGTAACAGAAAAAATTATTCCTCCCACCGTCATGGCTGAGAACAGATTGCCCAAAACATAAGAAGTCTTACCACTTCTGAAAATTTCAAATCTTAAATTATTATTGTTATTACTCCCGCTTGAAACGGATATATATGGTATTGCCGCTACAATAGGTGCAAACATCATCATATATCCGTTGTTTTCCCTGTAGAATAATTCAGATGCAGATATGCTGCCCCCATCTAAAATCGATTTTCTTTCTGCAGAAAATAATAACGATATAATGTTGTATACTCTCCCGGTATCCAGACTATAATAGACCGTACTGGACAGAAACAGAATCAGTGCCGTAATACACGCAACAATAAATGCCGTACCGGAAACCATTTTAATCCGGTTCTGATTAAATACACGCACAAACTTTTTCATCCGATGTTACCAATCCCCTACATTTTACATCTTAATTTTTTAAAGAAATCCTGCATTATATCCCTGCACTCGTCTGCCAGCACTCCCCGGGTTATCTCCACCTGATGATTAAACTGCTCCATCTGGAGAATATTGATTACTGAACCTGCACAGCCGGCTTTGGCATTCATGGTTCCCATAACTACCCTGGGAATGCGGGCCTGTACAATGGCACCCGCACACATCTGGCAGGGTTCAAGAGTTACATACAATGTACACCCTTCAAGCCTCCAGTCACCAATATACTTACTTGCCTTGCGTATTGCCATAATTTCTGCGTGTGCAAGGGTACTTTTATCCGTATTCCGCCGGTTGTAGCCTTTGGCGATTATTTTTCCGTCATATACAATTATACAGCCTATTGGCACTTCGTCAATCCTTGCAGCCCTTCTTGCCAGCTTGATTGCCTCATACATATATTTTTCATCCTCGGTAAAATTTTTTCGATTCATATATTTGTTCTCCAATTAGTATTGCTTTTATAGTATAATACATATAAATGTTTTAATTCAACCATTAAAGTATCAGGGAGATTTGCACATGAATTTCATATATGAAACAAAGAGACTGACATTACAGGTATTAGATGAAAATAACGCAGCCCGAACAATGGCATTCTATTCCTCAGGGAGCAGTCTTTTTAACCGCGTAGAACCTGTTAAGCCCACGGGCTTTTATTCCCTTGACTACCAGCGGGTCCTCCTTAGAAGCGAGTATGAAGCTTTCCTTAACGGAAGCTATATAAGATATTATTTTTCTACATTGGATAACCCGGGCATAATAATGGGTACAGCCTCCTTCAGCCATATAGACAGAGGGGTGTACCGCTCATGTATTTTAGGATATAAACTTCTTCCTGAATATCATAAACAGGGCTATGCCATTGAAGCCCTGGCCACACTTATTTCTGCCTTATTCTCCGAGGATCGTATGCACCGCATTGACGCATTTGTACTTCCGGACAATAAGCCTTCCATTAATCTTTTAACACGGCTGGGATTTGCATGTGAGGGTATTGCCCGGTCCGTTATCCGCCTTGACGACGGATTTACGGACCATTTAAGATATGTTCTTATTAACCCGGCAGACTAATCGGTAATTTCCCTGTACCAGTACCCAAACTGATTCAGCCTCATATCACTGCGCATACTGAATTTAAAACGGTTAAATCCATACATACCGGCAACAGCTCTTTCCCTTCTGCTGTATATTCCCGGCACTCCGATGAAAAAAGCATCGCCGTCACCTGTATGCATTTTTCCCGCAATCAGATGTCTGAAATTAAAATAACCATGATTTACGAAGCTGTTATTCTTTAAATGCCAGTTTGTATTAGGCATTTTATCTATGTCATCCGGATTAATCTCTACCACATCGTATAACTCATCATCTGCGAAAATAAAAAGCTTTTCCTTATCCCTGCTAAGCAGCTCCCACATTCTTTGCAGCCGTACATCAGCATCCTCTTCGTACTCTTTATCATATTCATCCGGCATTCCGTAATTTTCTTCCTCTTTGTCTGCCTCCATGTCCATATCATCTTCCGTTTCGTTGTCTGCCGGATATATTTCGGGCTCCGGCAATTCAGCGGCTTTGTATTCTCTGTCATCTTCAAAGCATATTTCTTCCGTATCAAATCCCAAATCGTCCCACTCGCTGGCAAAAATAAAACTTCTGTCTTTTCCTGACATTATAAAAATACCACATATTTCATCAAAGCTTTTCCGGCTTCTTTCTATGTCGGCAGCGTTACCCGTATATGTAAATTCTCCCATGCCTCCCCTTAAAGGCATTTCTCCCAGACTGATTCCACATATTCTGTTAAATTTACGGAAAAAAAGATATACCTTCCAGACAGCATATCCATCCATGCAGGAGGATTTCATATTAATCTTTAATCTTATATTATCATTTCTGACTTCCATCCTTGCAAATCCGCTGCTCTGATTCTTCAATCCGTTGTTATACGAATAAATATAAGCCACCATTCTGTTATATTCCATAAAAAAACTCCTTCCGTTTTTATAAGGTTACCGCCCTATAAAATATATGGAAGGAGTTAAACTTTTATTACTTTACTTAATGTAATTCATCATAAATTATGTCCGAAAGCTTTGCAAATTCTTCCAGTGTAAGCGCTTCCCCACGTATTGAGACTCCCCGTCCCAATTTTTCCACGGAACGGCTAATCACATCCTTTGGGATACCTATTTCCCCGGAATTGCTAAGACCGTTTACCAGGGTTTTCCTCCTCTGGTTAAAAGAGGCACGGATAATACGAAACATCAATTTCTCATCCTTAACATTTACCGGAGGATTACCATGTCTTACAAGCCGTATCACCGCAGAGCCCACATTGGGTCTTGGCATAAAACAGGACGGAGGGACAGTGAGCACTATTTCCGGTCTGGCATAGTACTGAACCGCAAGAGACAGTGCGCCATAATCCTTGGTTCCCGGACCTACCTGCATACGGTCTGCCACCTCTTTCTGAACCATAATGGTAATGCTGTCAATAGGTACTTTGCTTTCAAACAGTCCCATAATAATAGGCGTAGTGATATAGTAGGGCAGATTGGCCACCACTTTAATAGGTTTTCCGCCGTTTTTTTCCCGGGCAAGAGCCGCTATGTCCACTTTCAGGATATCATTATGAATTACCGTAACATTATGGAATTCAGATAAAGTTTCCTGCAAAATCGGAATAAGATGATCATCAATTTCAACTGCGGCCACCTCTCTTGCGTTGGCACACAACACCTGTGTCATTGTGCCTATACCCGGGCCGATTTCCAACACAAAATCATCCCCGGTAACTCCCGCCTCCCTGACAATTTTCTCAACAATATTGTCATCAATAAGAAAATTCTGCCCGTATTTTTTTTGGAAAACAAAATCATATTTTCTGATTATTGCCAGCGTATTTGTCGGATTACTTAAATTCATTCTGTGCACCGCCCTTTATTCCGTACAAAAGCCTTGCATTTGCCTCTGTAACCGCTATTACCTCTTCGTATTCCATATTTTTAAGTGTTGCAATTACCTTTGCAATTTCGGGAATATACAAAGAGCTGTTACGTCTGCCCCGATACGGTTCGGGAGCCATATATGGGCAGTCTGTTTCCAGAAGAATTCTGTCAATGGGTACATATGACGCTACTTCCTTTACCTTGGCAGCATTTTTGAAAGTAACCGCCCCTCCCAGTCCGATATAAAATCCCATATCCAGATATTTTCCGGCCTCACAGGCAGAATATGAAAAACAGTGAACCACTCCGCCGCAGTCTGCCGCCCTAAAATCCCGCATACACTCATATGTGTCCTTTGCCGCATCTCTGGAATGTACAATAATGGGTTTGCCAACCCTGCGGGCAATATCAGTCTGGCGTTGAAAAAAGTCCTTCTGCTCCTGCTTATTGTCCTTATCCCAGTGGTAATCCAGCCCGATTTCACCTACTGCAACAATTTTCGGATTGACAGCGGCTTCCTTTTCAATCCACTGTAAATCTTCTTCTGTCGCGCCACGTATTTCGCTGGGATGAATTCCCAGTGCTCCGTAAATAAAATCATACCTCCGTGTCAGTTCCACGGTTTTACGGCAGGTATCCGGTGTGGAGCCCACATTAACCACATATCCTATTCCGTTTTTGGGCAGGGAGGCTATAAGATCCTCCCTGTCCCCGTCAAACGCACCATCCTCATAATGGGCGTGGGATTCAAAAATTTTACTCATTAGCCTATCTCTGCTCCATTCGGCATATCTTTTTCTGCATTAAGAAGTGACAGATTTCCTTCTGCATCCTCTGCGCACAAAAGCATTCCTTCTGAGAGAAGTCCTGCAAGCTTAGCAGGCTTTAAATTAGCTACTACAACAACCTTTTTGCCCACCATCTCTTCAGGAGAATACTGGCTCTTAATACCTGATACAATCTGTTTAACCTCGCTGCCTATTTTCACCTGGGAGCAAAGTAACTTCTTTGACTTGGGAACCTCCTCACATTTAAGGATTTCGCCTATTCTAAGCTGGATTTTATCAAAGTCATCTATTGTAATTTCAGGCTTTTTCTCCACATCCACGCCGGGATGCTCTTTTTCAATGTCCGCCTCGCCGCTTTGTGCTGCTCTCATTGCTTCTACTTTTTCCATTACTTCTTTAATATCCAGTCTGGCAAAAAGTATTTCCGGTTTATCCGTTACCTTGGTACCTGATGGATATTTTCCGAATTCGTTCAGGTCAGCAAGCTCTCTCTCCGGAGCATTAAGCTGTGCCAAAATCTTATCAGAGGTTTCCGGCATAAAGGATTTAAGCAGGGTTGCGCCGATACATATACCCTCTACAAGGTTATATAAAACTGTTTCAAGACGTTCCTTTTTATTCTCATCCTTTGCCAGAGCCCATGGCATTGTCTCATCAATATATTTGTTACAACGTTTAAAGATATTGAAAATCTCGGTAATCGCATCCGCAACCCTTAATTTGTCCATCTTTTCGCTTACTTTTGAAGCCGCGGAAATAATTGCAGCCTTAAGGTCCTTGTCCACTTCCTCTTCAATGCCTGCATTATTTACCACCCCGCCGAAATATTTGTTGGACATGGAAATGGTTCTGTTAACAAGATTACCTAACGTATTGGCAAGCTCGGAATTCAGCCTTTCCACCATCAGCTCCCATGTAATTACGCCGTCATTTTCGAAAGGCATTTCGTGAAGCACAAAGAATCGCACCGCATCCACTCCGAAGAAATCCACCAAATCATCTGCATAAATTACATTTCCCTTAGATTTACTCATCTTGCCGTCATTCTGCAAAAGCCATGGATGACCGAATACCTGCTTTGGCAGCGGAATATCCAGTGCCATTAACATAATCGGCCAGTATATAGTGTGGAAACGAAGAATGTCCTTACCGATAAGATGTAAATCTGCAGGCCAGTATTTGTCAAATAATTCTCCGTTGTTTCCGTCAGCATCATAACCAAGTCCGGTAATGTAATTACTTAATGCATCAATCCACACATATACCACATGCTTCGGGTCAAAATCCACGGGAATTCCCCATTTAAAAGAGGTTCTTGATACGCACAAATCCTGCAGTCCGGCTTTAAGGAAATTGTTCATCATTTCATTCTTACGGGATTCAGGCTGAATAAATTCCGGATTGTCCTCAATATGTTTAATAAGTCTGTCAGCATATTTGCTCATTCTGAAAAAGTACGCTTCTTCCTTGGCAGGCTGGCATTCTCTTCCGCAGTCCGGGCATTTTCCGTCCACTAACTGTGAAGGTGTGAAAAAGGATTCACATGGGGTACAGTACATTCCTTCATAATGTCCCTTATAAATATCTCCCTTGTCATAAAGTTTCTTAAAAATCTTCTGAACCTGTTTTTCATGGTCTTCGTCGGTTGTTCTGATAAATTTATCATAGGATG
>JBJEND010000230.1:0-31132 GCA_051880015.1 Butyrivibrio sp.
AGAAACTTAAGCCTCAAGTCAGAACAAGCTTTGTAGTGGATACCCTTACCTACCTTTACCGGGGAGGAAGATGCAGCGGACTGGCAGCATTGGCAGGAAGCACATTGAAACTTCATCCCCAAATAACCGTTGAAAAGGGCAAAATGATGCCCGGCAAAAAATACAGGGGGCGAATGAGTAAAGTAATTATGGATTATGCTAAGGAGGCAGAGCCGGAGTTAATGACGGCAAGACCTGACAGGGTGTTTATAACCCATTCGGGATGTGACAAAGATACGTTACAGTCAGTGCACGGTTATCTTGCAAAGCTTGGTGTATTTAAAGAAATTCTGGAGACAAGAGCGGGGGGAGTTATATCCAGTCACTGCGGGCCGGGGGCATTGGGAATATTATATATCCGGTGATAAATATTAATTCATGTCTTGAAAAATGACCAGGAAGCGAATAGAATAGTAAAAGACGATTTTGACGACAGATAAGCGGAGTGAAATATGGTTAGTGAGTTTAAACGGGGAATTCGTGATGGGTTCCCTATTTGTCTGGGCTATTTTTCGGTATCAATGGCATTCGGGCTGACGGCAGTGAAGGCAGGGCTTCCCGTGTGGACGGCAGTTCTTATTTCTTTCACCAATTTAACCAGTGCCGGGCAGTTTGCGGGACTTAATCTTATAACGGCAGGAAGCTCCATGATAGAGCTGGCAGTAACAACTTTTATTATCAATATAAGGTATTTCCTTATGTCTCTTTCCGTGTCCCAGAAAACAGATAAAGAATTTGGAATTATGAAGAGACTTATTGCTTCTTTTGGAATAACGGATGAAGTGTTTGCAGTGTCCATGCAGAGAACGGGCTCCCTTTCCTTCAGGTATATGCTGGGACTGATAATCACTCCCATATTGGGATGGACTGCGGGAACATTTGCCGGGGCTGTGGCAACATCTCTTTTACCTGCGGCGGTTTCCAATGCAATGGGAATTGCGTTGTACGGAATGTTTATAGCCATCATTGTGCCTCCTTCCAGAGCACATAAGAACGTCCTGTTTGCAGTGGTTCTGGCGATTGCTGCAAGTGTATGCTTTACATATATTCCGTTATTATCAGGAATTTCCCGGGGCTGGGCAATTATAATTATTACCGTGGCCGTAAGTGCATTGGCAGCGTGGCTTTTTCCGGTTAAAGAAGAGGAGGCGGGAGAATGAAAACAGGTTATTATCTGCTTTGTATTGCCGTTATGGCGTTAACTACATATATTATAAGAGTTACTCCCATGGTAATTTTCCGTAAAAAAATTAATAATGTATTTATAAAATCATTTTTATATTATGTTCCGTATACCGTTCTGGCCGCCATGACATTTCCGGCAATATTTTCCAGTACGGGTACATATGTAAGTGCAGTGGCAGGGTGTATAACTGCCGTTATACTTGCTTTTTTCAAAAGGGGACTGCTGATTGTGGCATTGGGAGCGGCAGCGGCAGTTTTCGTATTTCAGCTTATGGGGTTCTAAAAGACACAAAAAATTTTACTATTAGTATAGTAAATGAATTTAAAATATGTTATAATAATTTAACGATGAAGTTTACTAAAACATATCGGAGGAAAAAGGTAGATGATAAATGCGGGAGGGTTATACGATTTATCAGCAGCCGCAGTAAGAAACGCATGCAGGGAGTACTGCCTTAATGGAAGTACAGAAGCTTTTACCGACAAAAAGTATAATGATAACACATCTATTATCGGTCTTGACTCACTGAAGAAAATCGGACAGTACAGAATCGAGTCCGAAGAGTATACGGCAGATGTTTATAATGATGACGTATGTACGGTGACAGCGTGTCTGACGTTGAGTAATTCCAGAAAGTATCTTGGATATAACGGAAATATGTATGTTACTGTGTCGTGTGTTATGACAGAAGACGGCATCCGTTTTACAGCTGTTCATATATCTGTCAGTAATAGTAACAATTGTGCCAGCGAAACAGATTATTGCACAGAGCCGTACTATAAGAAACTTCTGGAATCATTATGCGACCTGACAATGGAATTAAAGCCGGATTTAAGCGGACTGGATTTTGATAGGGACAGATATTTCAGGCTTTTTCATGAAAATGTAGAATTTAACAGTATTGATGAATGGTTCTGGCATCTGTGCAATAACAGGGTACTGGAACAGGATTTGGAGAAGCTGGACTTATTTCGTGAAAGCGACATGGAGAAGCGTTTTAAGAATAATGACTTTATTGTTGAGACTGTATTTAGAGTCAAAAGGGATGCCGATGAAATCATCTGGATTAAAATGGTATTTGTAATCATCCCTGATGCGACGAATACTTCTGTCAATACTTCTTTTATTATGCTTAAAGAATGCACCGTTGAGATGAACGAGAAGATGCGGAATCTGGAATTTGCCAGAACAGATCCTCTCACACGGATATGGAACAGACGTTATACGGAAGAACTGATAGAGGACAGAATAAAGACATTGGGCAATGGCATTTTTATTCTGGTAGATATTGATGAATTTAAAAATATTAATGATTCCTACGGGCATATTACAGGAGATGACTTATTAGTCAGAATTACCTCAAGTATATCCGCTAAACTTCATGAGAATGATGTGTTCGGAAGAATCGGTGGAGATGAGTTCGTAATTTTCCTTGAGAGCCTTGGCAATGAAGAAGACGACAGGCATCGCATAGAGTCGGTTCTTGCTGCCGGAAGATTCAGTTACTGCGAGAATGATATAGAAACGGATATTCATTGCAGCGCAGGGGCGGTTTTCTTTGAAAGCCGGGAAGAGAATTTTACCGGATTATATGAACGGGCGGATAAGGTTATGTATGAAGCAAAGAATGCAGGCCGGGATACATACAGAGTGGGAAGATGAATAGAAGATGCACAGAAGGCAGTAGTTGAAGTGCTGAATTATTATCAAGTAAAGTAGATATGATTATTTAGGAAGAACTCTTCCGGAACCATTTGTTATGCCTAATTCCAGAAGAGTTCTTCTTTTTCATTTTGCGCCATCATTTCTGAGAGCAGCAAGATGCTTTTGAGTTGTGAATACATACACTTATATCATTAAATCGAATATGCATTCTGAAATAAAATTCCCAAAAACGTAAAGTATTTTACATATAAGACCGATATAAATACGGGAATAGAATATAGAAGTGCAAGGATGCGATTAGGAGTCATTATGAAAAAAGCAGGTGAAAAGGACAAGGAAAGAATTCTTCAATATCTTCGGAAAAATCTGCAGGATTGTGTATATCTTTACATTGATATTTTTAATTATGGGACATGTACGGACAATATGACAGTCTGGTTTCAGGAAGAAGAGGACGAAATTAGTCTGGTTGTTATGAAATATTATGACAGCTTTCAGATATACAGTTACGAGGATAATTTTGACGTCGAGGCTGTAAGAGCTCTTATTGAGGATTATCCGGTGTCTATGATTTCAGGAAGACGGGGCATGATTGAGAAACTTGCCAACATTTGCCCGGAGTATGAAACTGCTTACGGTGCGGTGTTTCTGATGGATAAATATAGGACAATACAGTCTCCTATAGAAATTTATGAGGCAACAGAACAGGACACCACGGAAATTGCAGAACTTATCTGTTCAGACAGTATGCTTGGCGGACATTATACACCGGAGAATCTGGCAAATCAGTTGGCAGATAGAATAAGTACGCATACAGGTAGAAGTTACATTATCAGGGATAAAGGAAAGATTGTCGCCCATAGTGCAACTTATGCCGAAGCAGAAGGTATAGCTGTAGTGAGTGGAACTATTATTGCGCCGGAATATAGAAACTGTAATTACTATATGCTGCTTAGCAATTTTATGTTACAGCGATTGACAGCAGAAAAGAAAAAAGTATATACATTTTCCCTTTCGCATAAAATGATTAGCTATCATGAACGGTTTCATATAAGATGTGGTGAATGCGGAAAACTGATAAAGAAATAATTATATTATAAGGAGAAAGCTATGAGAGAAAAAGTTTTAAATGTACTATATCAGGTTAATAAGGAAATTGAAAAAAATATTGATAAGGATTTATTGGCAACAGGTCTTATTGATTCATATGAAATAGTTAATTTAGTTGTAGAACTGGAGGAGGCTTTTGATATTGAAATTGATCCGGAATTAGTTGTTCCGGAAAACTTTCAGACCGTAGATAAAATTGTAGAGTTGATAAATGGAATTATTGGCTGATAAATAGCGGGAATTTGAAATGAAGGAAGAAATCAAAAGGTTAGTATACAAGAATCTTGCGGAAAAAAGAATAATACTGTTTGGAGCCGGTAAGGTGGCAGAGACATTTTATACTAATAATAAAGATAAGCTAAAGATATCACATTGTGTCAGCAATCTGTCGAACGAATGGGGTCCCAAAAAATTCATGCAGGAGTTGGATGTTAAAGAGTTCAAAAGTGAGGAAATCAGAAAGGAAGACTATCTTATTGTATGTGGTCCTTATGCTTTTCGCAGATTGGAAATCCAGCTGATTAATTGTGGATTTTCCATGTTTGAACATTTTGTAGAGTCATCAATAGCAGAATGTATATTGTCTCAGAAAAAGATTGCGTTATTCAGGGGATCTTGCATTTTGCGAGATGTTTATGAGTGTATCGTGCAGTCAAAAGCTTTTTCAGAAGAGTACACGGCAATCTTTGGAACAGATAATTATGTAACAAGCAAATATGACAACAGAGTATTATATTATGCCAGCAAAATTTGTGATTGTTATATTTATTCGTATCGTATACTGAGGCAGGATAAAGTTTATCTCTTTAATGATGAAGATTTACCCCCTGATTGCCAAAAAATTAGTGTATCGAATATAACTTTCCCGGGTTATTGGCCACAGGCAGATTCTGAAATTCGTAATAGCAATAAATATTTAATTCATCCATATAATGTCAAAAGGGATTTGGTATTTTATCATACATTGTATCGAATGGAAGATGTTAATCTTAACAAAATGATTGAAGAGGGGAAAAGCGCAGAGGAAATATATAATTTAGTATCAGCAGATGACTTTTATGGGGAAAAGGAAGTTAGAAAGAATCTAAAAGTTTCATTTAAATCAATACAAATTGCGGAACAATTTGCAGACATTAAAGTTTATGATTTTATAAAAGATAATTATGATAAAAGGTTAGTTTTTCAAAATTTTTCCCATATGCATAAGTGTGTGATTTGGACATATGTGAGCAGATTGTTGGAACGAATGGGGATAGATTGCGATGAATGTGAATTATTGGAGGAAAAATCGCCGGAATATATTCATCATGGCGGAGACATTCCGATTTACCCAGGTGTAGCAAAAAAATTAGGGCTAAATTGGATTAATGAATTAACACAGTATGAGATTATGACATATCATGGTGTTGAAAAAATGACGTTTGAACAGTACATAAGACATTATGTTATGTATACAGAGAAAGTAAGAGAAATAATGAAAGTCTGGTAGATAGAAAGTGCATCACGAAATTTCAAATTATCTTAAAGAGAAAAATATCATATTATTTGGTGTCAATGATGAAGCAATAGAATTTTATCAGAAATTTCATGATATAATTCATATTGATTATTGTGTGACCAGTTATAGCGAGAATGTGATATTACAGCCCATGAAAGAGTATGGGGTGGATACTATTTTGTATGATAATATGCAAATAACAGATGAAGATTATATTGTGATTTGTGATTCACAGTATTTTCAATCTCTGGAAAGACGTTTACAAACGGATGGGATAGAAGAATATAAGCAGTACATAAGTTCAAAGTTAGCAAGGGGTATTTTGGAAGAGAAAAAGCTTGTCATGATAATGGGAAGTGAATGTTTGCGGTTACTTGCAAGAGCATTGGAAACGTTAAATGATATAATGGATAACTTTTTCTGTATATATTACGCAGAAAGTGAACTGCTTAAACCATACAAAAACAGAATGGCAGAATATCAACATGTTGCAAAATATAGTAATATATATATTTTGTCCATATGTGATAAAGCAATGTACAAAGCAAAAGTTATTCCACAAACTTTTTTTGATGAAGAATGCTTAAGAATTTCTATTTCAGATTATACATTTAAGGGGTATTATCCACAGATTAGTACAAGCAGGGATGAGTACAGCTCTTTTTTGTTTAGGGAGAGAGAAAGGTTTGACATACCATATTATACCTTAATGTTGGCTAAAGAAGATTGTAATCTTCGGGATTTCGTATATAATAATGTACCGGTAGATGAAATTGTGGAAAGAGTCAGCCAAACGGAGTTTTACTCAGAGAATCAGGTACAGCATCATTTCACTGAGGAGTTAAATAAAATACGTCAATCAGATGCAATAGCGGACATTAAACTAGCAAAGTTTATAGACCAATATTGCAGGCATAAAGTGGGATATCGGAATCTGGATGAATGGAATGTAATTATTCTTAGATATGTTTTGCGGCAAGTATTAAACAAAATGGGATTAGAAGAGGTGGAGATAGAGGAAGCACAACTTGAAGATATAGTCAGAGAAAATTCAGGAAGTGAATTACCTGTATATCCCAGTGTATTACATCATTTAGGAATAGATGGGTATGATGATAAAAAATACAAGGTTGTTAACTATTACCAAACAAGATACATGAATTTTAGGGAATATATTAAGTGTTGTGCAGAATGTATGTATCAGATAAAGGAATTAAGAGAGTTCCTGGGGATTGAGGAGATATAGCATGAGAATCAATGTGTTAGAGTATTTGGAAGAAACTGCTGCTAAATATCCGGATAAGGCAGCTTTTGTGGACGAAATGGAAACGTATTCTTATGGTGACTTAAAACTTTATGGACAGGCAATGGGGAGCGAAATTGCACAATATGGGATACGAAGAAAGCCTGTTGTAGTATATCTGGAAAAGGGAGTAAAGGTAATTGCTGCCTTTATGGGAATACTGTATAGTGGTAATTTCTATTGCCCGATAGATACAGCTATGCCTTTAGAACGTGTAAAAGTCATTATAGGGATAGCGGAACCACAGATTATTATTACCGATGCAGAGCATTCTGATACAATTGCAGCAATTGCACCGCAGAGTAAGGTGCTTTTGTATGAGGAAATAATACACAGAGAAAAGGATGACAGAGTATTAGATGATATCCGGAATGATATGATAGACATGGATCCTGTCTACGTACTTTTTACAAGTGGTTCGACAGGTGTACCGAAAGGAGTCGTCATTACACATCAGTCAGTTATTGAATATATAGAATGGGTGACAAAAACATTTCACATTACCAGTAACGATAGCTTTGGAAATCAAGCTCCATTTTATTTTGATAACTCTATTTTAGATATCTACTGTGGATTAAAAAATGCAGCCACAGTGTATATCATCCCTAAAATCTGCTTTGCGTTTCCAATTAAACTTTTGGAATATTTGAATGCAAAGAGGATTACTACAATCTTTTTTGTTCCGTCTGCATTGTGCACGGTTGCAAAACTGAGAGCTTTGACAAAAGTGAAATTGACAACGGTGAATAAAATATTATTTTGCGGTGAGGTGATGCCCAATAAATATTTAAATATATGGCGAAAATGTGTCCCACAGGCATTATATGCTAATTTGTACGGGCCGACCGAGATTACGGATGTTTGTACATACTATATTGTTGACAGAGAATTTGAGGATGACGAACCTCTTCCAATCGGCAGGGTATGTCAAAATACAGGTATGGTTCTGCTGAATGAAAAAATGCAGGAACTTAAGACAGGTGAGACAGGAGAACTGTGTATCCGAGGAAGGTGCCTTGCATTGGGTTATTACAAAAATGTTGAAAAAAGCAACGAGGTGTTCATACAGAATCCCTTAAATAAGGAATATCGTGATTTGATTTACTGTACCGGGGATTTGGTAGAATTGAACGAGCGTGGCGAGATACTTTATTTGGGTAGAAAAGACTACCAGATTAAGCACATGGGTCATAGAATTGAATTGGGGGAAATAGAGGTTGCTGCCGGTGGTATAGATGGCATTGAAACATGTGCGTGTATATACGACGATGTTAAACAGAAAATAGTATTTTTCTATAAGGGTGATTTTCTTACGGATGATGCATTGAAGGAGGCTTTTGTAAAAAAAATACCGGAGTACATGATGCCAAACAAAATAATCAGAATCAATGAGTTCCCGTATAACGCAAATGGCAAAATTGACAGAAAGCAACTGAAGGAAGTGTATATGAATGGAAAGATTAGTGAACTTTACGGAGTATAGGGAGCTTATAAAAGAGGTAAAAGCATCAGGTAATAAAGTGTTTTCTAATATATATTCCTTGCCGGCTGAAATGAAGGAATATATTAAAGCAGAAAGAATGTATTATGAGAAATGTGCAGCCGGAGTAATTTTTTATCTTGATGAAGGAAAATATTATAAAGTATATCTTTGCGTTGATGAACAGAAAGAGATGAAAATTCTTCCGAAAGAAAAGAAACTGCTTATCAAAAATGTTTATAATAAGTGTCAGAGTATTCAAACTGAAAATCTGTTGGAGCACAGTTTGCTAAAAAATGGATTTTATAAGGCCGGTGTTGTTTTACAGGTAAGAGCTGAATGTAGTGTTGTAATGAAAAAAAGTAGCAAAATAGATAAATTCGTAAGAATGATGAATCGGAACGGGTATTATTGTATTTCAGCAGACCAAAGTATGCAAAAGGAAATTGAAGCATTAATTGATCACGATTCTATTATACAAGATTATCATATTGAGTACAGAACGGAAGAGGAAAAATATAAGGATATAGAGCAAGGATTGTTCTTGTGTATCGTCGATAAGCAAAAAGAGATATGTGCAGCAAGTATTGCGACAATACAAAATGGTATTGCGGAAGGTGTTGCAATTGCAGTCAGAGAAGAGTATAAAATGAATGGTTTTGCACCTGTTTTAACATATGAGAGGTGTAAAAGATTGTATGATCAGGGTGTATACTTTATTAATGGGTGGATTCTGGAAAATAATGATGCATCCATAAAATATCATAAAAGTATGGGATATCAATTCACAGGGCACTGTGCTGACGAATGGATTCTTGAAAAGACAAAATAAGCAGGAGGATAAAAATGGAAACAAGTAAAAAGATTGAGTTATTAGAGGATATGTTTGAAGTGGAGGCTGGAACTTTAACTCCTGATATGAATCTGTGTGATATTGACGAGTGGGATTCTATGGCATCATTATCACTAATTTTACTTTTGGATGAACAATTTGGTAAAGAAATCAATGGTGAAGATATCAAAAAATTATCTACAATTCAAGATATTCTGAACATGATGAACTGATAGCGGAGGAAGTTTTGAGACAGTTGGTTGATTTGACAGGAAAGAAAATATTAGTGACAGGGGCCTCATCCGGTATTGGCCGCGCTACATCCATTGTATTAAGTCAATTAGGAGCACAAGTAATTCTGATTGGCAGAAATGAAATAGAATTAAAAAATACTTTAGGACAGATGACAGATGATATTCACAGATACTATACATATGATTTAACAGATTTGGATAGTATTAGCATTTTGATGAAACGTATTGTAGAAGACGATGGAAAAAAATTGGATGGGATGGTTCATTGTGCAGGGATATCTCTTCGGCTTCCGGTTAGAAATTTAAGCTATGATAATATGGATGTTGTTATGAAAACTAATTTCTATTCCTTTGTGGAATTAGTAAAGCAGTATTCACATAGAAACTCTAATGGCGGAAGCATTGTTGCAATATCCTCCGTGGCAGCAGAAGATGGTGGCGTAGGGCAAACGATATACGCCGCAAGTAAAGCGGCTTTAGATTCAGCCGTGAAAACATTGTCAAAAGAACTTGCCAGAAAAGGAATTCGAGTAAACAGCGTGAGACCAAGTTATATTAATACGGCAATGTTAGAGGAATTAAAGCGAAAAACCGGAAATGAGTCAATAGGACATAATCAGTTGTTAGGCATTGGTGAACCGGAAGACGTGGCCAATTTAGTTGCATTTCTTTTGAGCGATGCTTCAAAATTTATTACAGGATCAAATTATTTAATTGATGGTGGAAGTTACTAAGGTAGGGTTGAGAAATGGCTTACGGAACATTACAGAATATAAGCGTTAAAGGAATTACGTGTGCATTGCCGGATAATAAGGTGGATACGATTAGCTATTACGATGTATTTGGACAGGAAACAGTTAATAGAGTAATTAAATCAACAGGTGTAGAATCTACATATCGAGTTTTGCCAAAGCAAACAGTTTCTGATTTGTGCTATGTGGCTGCCGAAAAGCTGATGCAAAAATTGAATTGGGAGAAGGAAAGCATTGATGTATTGGTATTTGTCTCCCATGCACCTGATTATAGGCGTCCTGCAACTGCGTGTGTACTGCAGGGAAGACTTGGGTTGACAAAGGAGTGCATGGCGTTTGATATCGGACTTGGATGTTCGGGATTTGTATATGGAATCTCTGTGATTGGTTCCATTATGCAGAATCCCGGTATCAAGAGGGGATTGTTACTGGCCGGAGATATGAGTAGTGTTGCAACCGATCCGAAAACAACTAACAATATGTTGTTTGGTGACTGCGGTTCAGCAATTGCATTAGAACGTTCTGAAAACGAAGAGCCCATTAACTTCCTTTTGAAAACAGATGGGACAAGATTTGAAAGTATATTGACAGTGGGTGGAGGATTCAGACATCCGGAAAATCAGAACAGCTATGTCTACATGGATGGAAATAATATTTTCAGTTTTTCTATCACAGATGTAGTTAGGACTATTATGGAGTTTATGGATAAATATAATGTTGAACCCGAAAAAGTAGACATTTTAGCACTTCATCAGTCAAATATTCTTATTATGAAAACAATTGCAAAAAGGTGTAAAATTCCACCAGAGAATTTACCGATTGTAATCGATAAATGTGGAAATACAGTAAGCTCTTCTATTCCACTGGCAATTGCAACTGCATTGACAGGGATTAATAATAGAAAAGATCAGTATAAGATTCTTGCGTCTGGTTACGGTCTGGGACTATCGTGGGGAGTTGTTGAAATGATGGTGGATGGTAATATTTTGACAGAGCTGGTATATACAGATTACTACTATGATGATGGACATTATGAATAATATAGGTGGAGGAACCGCAAATGACTATAAAAGAATATAATAAAGTTTTTATGAATGTATTTTCTCTTACAGAGGAGCAGTTAAACGGAGACGTGGAAATGGGTAATATTCAGGATTGGGATTCTATAGGACATGTAAAGCTGATAACGTTGATAGAAGATACCTTTGACATTATGCTTGAAACGGAAGATATACTAAATTTTACATCCTATGAAAAAGGAAAAGAGATTTTAAGAAAATATGAAATTAATTTATAAGAGCTAGTTCTGTATTTATTATTAAAAAGCATGTTAATATACTATCATATGAGGAAAATGATAAGATGTGTGGAATTTTAAAAGAAAAAGTGTGCCTGATAACCGGTACAAGCCGAGGAATTGGAAAGGCGACAGCGGAACTTTTTGCCGGCGAGGGTGGTATTGTATATGCCAATGCCAGGGAGGAAGGATGCCTGGCGCAGTGGGCAGAAACTGTTAATAGAGATGCTTCAGGCTGTATTATTCCTATTTACTTTGACTTGACCAGTACAGAAGAGATAAGACAGGCCATGATGCGTATAAAAAAAGAACAGGGCAGGGTTGATGTACTGGTAAATAATGCAGGTATGGTTACAAATGAACTGCTCGGAATGATTTCCCGTGATAAAACCAGAGACATGTTTGAGGTCAATGTTTTAGGTCTATTGGATCTGACACAAATGATTGTATCCAGATTTATGATGCGCCAGAAAAGCGGTAGTGTCATCAATATGGCATCTATGGTGGGGTTAGAAGGCAGTAAAGGACAGATTGCTTATTCCGCCAGTAAGGGTGCAGTGATTGCATTGACAAAATCTATGGCAAAAGAAATGGCATCACATAACATTAGGGTCAATGCAATTGCACCGGGGATGATAGAAACTGACAGGATAAAGGATACAATCAAGGAAATATATAAGGACAATATTCCTTACATTGGTATGGGAAGACTGGGGACACCGGCGGAGATTGCAGAAGCATGCCTGTATTTTGCTTCAGATGCTTCAAGTTATACAACGGGACAGATACTTGCAGTAGGAGGCAGTATTTCACTTTAATGGGTGTAAGTGTATGTGGAGGTTTATAAATGTTTCTTGAACTTGATAAAAAAGATATAGATAAGACTGCATTAATAGATAGTGAACAGATGCGAGTGACTTATGGGGAAATAGTAAATTTCAGCGACCTGTTTAAAGAATCATTGAAAAAGAGGACTCTGATATTTATTATGAATAACAACTCAGCAGGAGCAGTAATGGGTTATCTTGGTGCCATGATAAACCGCATTGTACCACTCATGTTGGCAGCAACTATGGATAAGGAACTGTTGCATGAATTGGTAGACACATATCATCCGGAATACATTTGGAAACCAATTAGTATGGTGGAGAATGGGGAAATTATCCTTCTGGAAAAATATCAATATGCATTAATTGCCACGGGACATGCTGCTTACCCTTTGTATGATGATTTGTCCCTTCTGTTAACGACTTCAGGTTCCACCGGCAGTCCTAAGCTGGTGAGACATTCTTACAACAATCTGGAGGTGCAGGCAAGGAATATTTCAACTTTTTTTGAGATGGATGGTACGGAAAGACCCATGGTTGACCTGCCAATTAACTATACGATGGGGCTATCTGTTTTAAATAGTCATTTGTATGCCGGCGCCACGTTGCTGCTGACTTCTTTAAATCCTCTCAGCCCGAAATATTGGGAGTTTTTGAAAGGCAATGAGGCAACAAGTCTTACAAATGTTCCTTACTATTATGAGATTCTGAAGAAGTTACGCTTTTTTAGAATGGATTTGCCATATTTAAGAATCATATCCCAGGGCGGAGGCAGATTGAATGATGAATTATATAAAGAGTGTGCTGAATATGCCCATATGACCGGGAAAAAATTCATTCCTACATACGGACAGACTGAGGGAAGTGCCAGAATGGCTTATCTGCCGGCAGAGCTTGCACTTGAGAAGTGCGGAAGTATAGGAAGAGCAATACCAAATGGCCGGTTATATCTGGTGGATGATGAAGGCAACCATATCAACACTCCCAATGTGATTGGAGAAATGGTGTATGAGGGCCCTAATGTAACTTTGGGCTATGCACAAAAGGGTGCAGATTTGGAATTAGGGGATGAAAGACAGGGCGTTTTATTTACCGGAGATATAGCAAAAATGGATGAAGATGGATGTTTTTATATTGTAGGAAGAAAAAAACGTTTTCTGAAATTATGGGGATACAGAGTTGGATTGGATGAGTGCGAGAATATAATAAAGACTGCTTTTGATACTGAGTGCGCCTGCATTGGAAATGATGAATATATGCAGATTTATGTTACTGCCCCAGATGAGCTGGAAACGATAAAAAAATACATAGCAGGTAAAACCAATATTAATTCCAGTGCATTTAAGATGCATTATATTGATAAGTTGCCCAGAAATGAAGCAGGAAAAATTCTGTATAGTGAACTACAGTAATTGGAGGCAGATATGGATAGAAAACAGGTACTGGAAGAATTACGGGTAATTCTGCAAAAAGATATTTTTGAAAATAATGAGCTGGATATTTCAGAGCTGACAACCTCAGAGGATATTGAAGGGTGGGACTCTTTTGAACAGATTAATATTCTGACTGCAATTGAAGAAAAATACAATATCCGGTTCAATGTACAGAAGGCTAAGAAAATTAAAACAATAAAAGGCTTGATTGATTATATTTGCGAGGCATGTGGATGAAAAAAAATGTTTTGGAAATACGCGAGATAGTAAAACGGCGGCTGCAGAATGGTAACATCATTCTGTGGGGATATAATGAAAAGGCAAAGGCTTTTTATCATAAGTATAAAGATATATTTAACATAAAGGGTTGTGTTACAGAACAACGGGAACATCCTGCATATTTACTTGATGAAATCAGAGAAATGCCCATTGTAAAATGGGATGAATATAAAGGGGAAGAAAATGACTATGTTATAGTATTTGCTGCCCCCTTTGTACATATTGAAAATCAGATTTTAGCAAGTGGTCTGGTGGTTTTTGAAGAGTATGTGGATTCAACTCTGGCAGAATATGTTTTGTCCGGAAAGAAGATTGCTATTGTGTCCGGAAATTGCCAGATTGCCACAATTTGTGATTTCCTTCAGGAGGTCAAGAGTTTCACGGATGAGTATATGGTATTCCGATTTTCAACGCATTATTGGAAAAGTCGCTATTCTCTTAAGTCATTAAGCTATCTAAGGAGCATGTGTGATTTATATATCTGCATGCAGCATGAAGAGGATGATATTCATTTTTTTTCACAGGAAGAGTTACCGGAAACTTGTAAAATAGTACGGGTTCCCAGTGCATTACTCAGGCTCTACTGGCCACAGATGAAAGTGGGACGGGAAAATTCACAAAATGAATTTTTCATGAAAGATAAGTCATATAAGCAGCATGGACCGTTTGAATATGGTGATGCCAATATTAACCGGATGATGGTAGAAGGTATGTCTGTTAACGAGGTTATTAAAAGGCTTGAGGCAGATGATTTTTATTCAGAGGAACAGGTTAAAAAGCATATTAATATGGTATTCAGAACATTGGAGTATGAAGAAGAGGGCTGTGATATAAAAATATCGGATTTTATCATGGAGAAATATTGCGAGAAAATGCTTTATAGAGATATGACACATATGCAGCCGGTTCTTATTTGGGAGATGGTAAAGCGGATTTTGCAGTATCTTAATATGGATACTACGGAAGCGGAGGAAATGAATCAGACGGGGTGCAACGCTGTGGAGCAGTCGTATAACGCTCATTGTACACAAATCCCTATATATCCCAGTGTAGCAAAACATATGGGACTTGCATGGTATTGTGAAGATATACGGTACGATGTTACTTTTTACAATGGTTTGCGTAAGATGACATTTGAGGAATACATTCGTTCTTACTGGGAGGTCTGTGGCACCATTAAGAGACTTCGGGAAGAATGGTAAAGGAAAGAGAATTATGAGAAGAGTAATTAAGGAACAGATACTTCAGCTACTTTTGACATTGCAGGAAGCACACAATGAAATAGCAGCGTATTGGCAAAAATTTGAAATTGGAACTGTCAGGAGTTTACTTGCAGACTGTCAGGATGGTGCAGTATCTGTAGGTAACACATTGGAGCAGTTTGACGAGGGAGAACAGAGCAGAATATCGTCTTTGGAAAAATACTGTGAACGATTATTTGAGGTAAATAATGCACTGGAAAAAAGCGACTTGAATATGCAGAAGGATATCGTGGCGGATCTGAATGCACAGATTCAATCCCTATATGAGGAAATAAAAGCAAACATTAAGGTAAAACTAAAGATTGCATTTATGCCGTATAAGGCATCTATGTGGACAAGTCTGGAAAGCATTTGGAAGGCGGCACAGGCGGATGCCGAGTGCGAGGCTAAAGTAGTTGTAATTCCCTACTACACATTAGATAGCATGCAAAGGAAATCTGACCTGGTGTATGAAGCGGATTTGTTTCCGTCATATGTCCCGGTGACACCGTACAGCCGGTATGATTTGGCAAAAGAACAGCCGGATATGATTTTTATTCATAATCCATATGATAATACTAATAATGTTACCAGAGTACCGGAGCAATATTATTCTTATAATTTAAAAAAATATACGAAGCAGTTGATTTATAGTCCATATGGCATGATGGGATACTATAATCCCAATCAAAGTGCATTTATGTGTTGCACCAATGCAGTTATAGTATCAGATAAGATATTGGTACAATCTGAAAGAGTAAAACAGATTTACACAGAGCATGGTGTGAACCAAAGTAAACTGATGGCATTGGGTTCACCTAAAGTGGATGCTGTGGTAGAAAGTTTAAAGCAATCACCTGTATATCCACAAGGATGGGAAGAACGTCTGAAGGGGCGTAAGGTTTTTCTGCTGAATACGCATTTATTATATTTTATAAAAGGTCAAGATTATGCCAAAAAAAATCCCGGAAGAAATGATTATGCAAAGTGGATTCATGAACAGATATTTGATCAATTATTAAATAAGGATGGTTGTGCACTAATATGGCGTCCTCATCCCTTGCTAAAGACAGCGTTAGAAAGCAGAAATTTATATGATTCATTAATGTTTGTGGAAGAATTGGAGCAAAGGATTAAAGAGTCAAATAATGCAGTGCTGGACCAGAATGGTGGATATGATATTTCTTTCAGACTGTCAGATGCACTTGTTACAACATATAGTTCTTTGATGCCCGAATATATGATATCTGGAAAACCTGTTTATATTTATCAGCACCGCTTGAATTCGGATAATTGCAGGCAATCTCCGGTGGATTATTCCAATAATTATTATCGGGCAAAAACAGGGGAAGAACCCCAGTTTCCCAAATTTGTTGGTATGGTTTTGAACGGCGAAGACTTCCTGTATGAACAGCGTATGTCGGATGTACATAGAGCATTTTCTAATCTTGAGGGAACTATAGGAAAAAATATATATCAGGAATTAAAGACTGAGTGGCAGACATGGTAATACCCATTCCCGCCATTTTCCTCCTATGCAACCTAAAGTTTACATATAGATAACGCAAGTTTATGGCGCAAAAATGTATTAAAAGTTATGATTTTACCGAATCAGGATTCAAATATTTTTAGGAGGAGAATTATAAAATGACATTAGGTGACAAATTAACAAAATTAAGAAAAGAGAATAATTATACCCAGGAGCAGCTCGCGGAGATTATGGAAGTTTCCAGACAAAGCATCAGCAAATGGGAATCTGACCTGGCATATCCGGAGACAGATAAACTGATTAAGCTGGCAAGACTTTTTAACTGTTCCACGGATTATCTGCTGAAAGATGATAATGAGAATGCATACAATACAAATGTTCCGAACCCGGATGAATCTCCCAAAAAATCCCGCTTTAAACGTCAGAGTGATAAAATGGTAAAGGGAATACCTCTGTGGCAGATAGGCAAAAACGCCCATGCAATATTTGCTGTGGGACTTAATGCAAGAGGGATTGTGGCAGTCGGCCTGGCGGCCAGAGGAATTTTATCCTTTGGGCTTGCATCCCTTGGCGTGTTTTCTTTTGGACTGTTGTCCTTAGGACTGATATCCATTGGACTTTTATCTGTGGGGGGATTAAGCTTCGGAAGTTTATCTGCGGGAATTGTATCCTTTGGAGCAGTAAGCTTTGGAATTGTTGCTGTAGGAGCGTTTGCGGTAGGACAGTTTTCTGTGGGAGCATTTGCAGTGGGTAATTATGCTGCCCTGGGTGATGTGGCAAAAGCACAGATAGCGTTGGGAGATTCGGAAGCAGTGGGAAGTATTTACTCTGCTACCCATAAGCTTTCTGTCTCAGAAGCTGCATCAGTCAAAAAAATGCTGGATGAAAATGTTCCGGCTGTTTTAGGATGGGCCAAAGCAATTTTCAAAATGTTCTTATAGGATTATAACACAGACGCAGCCTGTGGGGATTATCCCCGACGGCTGCGTTTTTTGCGTTGAATGAACAACTCTTTCCAGAGAGTCGGATGAAAAAGTATAAGTAACGGAAACAGCTCAAGTCTGCCCGCCAGCATATCAAACATTAAAATAAATTTAGAAAATACCGAAAAACTGCCAAAATTCTGTGACGGGCCTACCAATTCCAGCCCCGGACCTATATTATTAATTGTAGCGGCAACTGCAGTAAAGTTGGTTACTAAATCCTTGCCCTCAATGGATACAGCCAGAACTGAGGCGGTAAAAATCAGGACAAAAGTAATTACATAGACGTTGGTGGCACGGACAATTTCATGTTCCACAACCTTGCCTTCGATTTTTACCTTGCTGATGCTCTTCGGGTGGATATAGGAATTAAGCTCTTTTATAAGAGATTTAACAAGTATGATAAATCTGGACACCTTAATTCCGCCTCCGGTACTTCCCGCACAGGCACCTATAAACATCAGAATAACCAGAATTGTTTTACTGGTCTGGGGCCATTGATTAAAATCAACGGTTGAAAAACCGGTGGTGGTAATTATTGACGCCACCTGAAATGCTGCGTCTGTAACGGCTTTGAATGTGTTAATTCCTGTTTTCAAAAGCTGGGTAAAAATAATTCCCGTGGATACCAGTATTATAATGAGATAACAGCGTACCTCTTCCATACACAAAGCTTTTTTGAAATTACGGAAAAGTATGAGGTAGTAGGCGTTAAAGTTGATTCCGAACAAAATCATAAACACTGTTACCACCCACTGTATATATGTGGAATAACCGGCAATACTGTCGTTTTTGATTCCAAAGCCTCCCGTTCCGGCTGTACCAAAACTTGTGGTCAGTGAATCAAATACAGGCATTCCTCCACACAGAAGTAAAATAAATTCCAGCACGGTCAGTCCAAGATAAATCATATAGAGGATTCTTGCAGTATAGCGCACCTTGGGTACCAGCTTACCTACAGAAGGGCCGGGGCTTTCGGCACGCATAAGATTCATATGGGAGCCTCCTGTCATTGGCACAATGGCAAGGAGGAATACCAGTACTCCCATACCGCCAATCCAGTGGGTAAAGCTTCTCCAGAACAGTGAGCAGTGGGAGAGAGCCTCAACGTCCGATAAGATACTGGCTCCCGTGGTGGTGAATCCTGAAATGGTTTCAAACAAAGCATCTGCATAGGAAGGGATTTCCCCTGTCAGGAAAAAGGGGATGGCGCCAAAGATACTTAAAAATATCCAGCTAAGGGCTGTGGCAATGCAGCCTTCCTTCAGATAAAATACGGAGTTTGCAGGCTTTTTATAGGATAACAGCATTCCGAAGAAAATACAGAAAATCCCTACAACCAGATAGAAGAAGCCTTCTGTTTCATTATAAATCGCAGCTATGATGCAGGGCAGCATCATAAACAGCCCTTCTATTTTAAGTATATATCCTAATATATATCGAATAATTGCACCGTTCATAATATTTCCACCTGATTATTCAAGAATATCCTGAATGTCACTGAAGCCAAGATGTGTAGTGACAATCATAACCGTATCTCCCGGAAGTACACAGTCCTGTCCGCTTGGTATGATAATGGAACCTTTACGGTTAATAAATGATATTAATACATTCTTTTTAAGGGATAAGTCCTTAAAGGGTATTCCCGTAAGACCTTCCGTTTCCGTGACTCTGAATTCTATGGCTTCAACTCTGGAGTCAAACATATGATACAGTGTTTCAATATTTCTGTCCATGGATTCTTTTTTGGCGCGCACATATGCAATAATTGCCTCGGCAGTAATATATCTGGGATACACAACGCTGCCCAAATCAAGGCTGCCTATAACCTCACCGAAATTAATCCTGTTGATTTTGGTAATAACCTTGGCGTTGGAAACCTTCTTGGCATACAGGGTAAGAAGAATATTTTCTTCATCAATGCCTGTAAGAGGGACAAAGGATTCAGTATAGCTTATGCCCTCTTCCTTAAGAAGCTCTTCATCGGTTCCGTCTCCGTTAATGATTATGGCCTTTGGAAGGAGGACACTAAGCTCCTCACAACGCTGCCTTGAGGATTCGATAATTTTGACCGAAATTCCCCGTCGAAGCAGTTTCTCCGCAAGATAATACGCAACCTTACCGCCTCCTATGATGGTGGAATCCTTAACTTTGGTGGTTTTGAAGCCGATTGCTTCTAAAAATAATTTAGCCACTCTGCTGGATGCCACAAAGGATATAACGTCCCCGGCCATAAGCCCAAAATTACCGGTTGGAATGTATACATCCCCACCTCTCTCTACTGCACAGATGAGGATTTTGTGTTCTATGTTTTTACCCAGTTCTGCAATGGTGATACCGTCCAAAAGATTATCCCGGGGAATTTTAAATTTAATCAGTTCGGCCTGGTTATGGGCAAAGGAATTGACCTCAAGTGCCGTAGGAAGGCATAGAATGTGGGCAATTTCCTTGGCAGCCTCCAGTTCCGGATTAATGATAAGTGCAAGACCAAGCCTGTTGCGCAGATAATTAACTTCCTTACTGTAATCAGGAGTTCTGACTCTGGCAATGGCAGCACATTTACCTACCTGTGAAGCAATGGTGCAGCACAGAAGATTAAGCTCATCGGAACCTGTTACCGATATAATAAGATCGGCATTCTTAATGCCGGCTTCCATCTGAACGCTGTAGCTGGCGCCATTGCCGGTAAGTCCGATAATATCAAACAGATTGGTTATTTCCTGGATCTTGTGGGGATTGGTATCAATTATGGTAATGTCATGGCCTTCCTTACTTAATTGTTCAATAATAGTGGCTCCTACCTTACCACAGCCTACAATAATAATATTAAGTCCCTTTTTTTTACTTTTTGGAGCTGACATAACTCTGCCTTTCAGAAATGAAAAATATTTGGTATTAGATTTATTCCCAGTTTATTGCCTCATGGGGAACTGTGGGGCTTCTGTCAGATTGTGCTTCAAGTATGGCTTTTATCTCGTCTTTTTCCGGTTCTTCTTCCGGAATAAATTTTATTATTACTTTGTATATCGTTTCAATATCTTGTTCCGGAATCAAATCAATAAGGCTTTTGATTGTTTCTTTGCTCATATTACGGCCTCCTATAATCGCTTATATATCTGTCCTCTTGAGTCAATATCATTTATGGTTATTATATCATCTTCTATGGAAAATAACACCCTTAAATTTCCAACTCGAAGACGGTATTCGTTATCAAAGCCTTTCATTTTCTTTACATCCCCGAGAGGAAGCCTTTCAATGCTCTCCTTTAATCTCTGTTTTGTTGCCTTGCTACATTCATTTATATATTTAACAGCTTTCCTTTTGTAGAATATTTTCATGCTGCTCTCCTTTGTTGTTTCTTCTGTATACGATTTAAAAAATTAAATTGTTAAATATTGGGAAATAGTTGTCAGAATATTACGAAAATCTGCCCACGAACATATTATAGATATAGATAGGACAGTACGAAAATAAGACAGGAATCAGTGTAATTCCTGCTCCAGATTGCGAAATTCTTCAGTATCAAAGAATTCTGTGATGGTAATACCGAAGCCGTCGCAGAGTTTTTTAATTGTAACAATTCCGGGATTAGTACTTTCTCCGTTCAGGATGCTCTTGACAGTTGACTGGGAAATACCTGATGTATAACTAAGGGCATTGGGGGTTATCCTTTTATCTTCGCATAACTGGCGGATTCTTTTGACTACAGCGGGATAGACTCCCTGCATATTCCATCCCTCCTGTAATATATTATATGACAAAAGAAGTATTTTAATCATATATCATGTAGGTGGATAAAGTTAGTGACAAATCACTAATATAGTGATATTATAGTGATATATCACTATATAAATTTATTACGAAAGGTAAGGAATATTATGAAAAAAGAAATTAAAAACAGTATCGGGAGACTTTCATGTGTGACTGCAGCCGCGGTAGGATGTGTAGGCCTGGTGGGCTGCCAAACTAAGGCAAAAGATGTTATTACACCATTGGAGAAGGGGGAGTATAATGAGGCTGTATCGATATATAATGAAGCTGAACTGTCAGATAAAGAAAAAGAATCATTAATAGAACAGTTACGTGAAAAATTATCAAAGATAGTGGAGGAGTATGCTGCCGACGATTTGATTTATGATGATGTTCAAAGTACAATATCAGCAATTTCATCAATGCAGATATCAGAATTAAGCGGAGACGTAGCAACGGCTTCCGGAAAGATAACAGCTTTGTATAAATCAAAAGAAGCATACAAAAGCGGCCTGAACTTATTTGAGAAAAAAGATTATGAAGGAGCGATTGCCAGCTTTGAGGCTGTAGTTAAGGATGATGTTAATTATGAGGCAGCAACAGATAAAATAGAAGAAGCAAAGAATGCCATATATAATTCTTTAAAAGAAGGCATGCTAGAAAATGTAGATGGTTTCCTTAAAAATGGTGATTATGCCTCTGCATTGAATGAAATAGAAGCCTTTGATGGTGATGAGCAATACAATATTAACGATAATGAACTGGATAAGCTGTATAACGGATATGTTAAAGAGTATAAAAATCTTATAACAGAAAAGGTTGAAAAACTGTTAGAAGACAAGAATTACCTTACCGCAATAAAAATACTGAATGATGCACAGGCTGTTATTGACTGTACTGAGTTTAATGAACTGCGTGAAAAAGTTATGGAAGAAAAGCCGGTTTATTTATGCGATTTAAAATATCAGACCAGTACACGGTTTGAGGTGAAAAATGAAGGAGATGTCATAACAGATACTATAGGAAATACATATTCTGTAAGCAATAATCTCTATGAAATGTCAAATTACCAGGATGGATGGACAGATGAAGAGGTAGGAAGTGTTGAATATTATGTAGGATACGCATATAGTAAACTGCATGGCATTATTGCTATAGATGATACAAGTAGTGATATAAACAGTGTACTTACGGTTTATGGGGATGATGCAATATTATACACTTTAAATTTAAACAGAAAAACGGTGCCTACGGAAATAGATATTGACATATCCAATATTAATTATCTGAAAATTACTTTATCAGGAGCTGTGGACGGAACAATGACAGTTATTATGTCGGATTTTACTTTTGAGAAATGATGAATTTAATAGAATATGTCAGAGAAAAAGTGGAGAGGCATGGCATACACGGAGATAACAGTTTTGAGTATGTGGGCATAAACATAAAAAATCCTGCCCAAGCTCAATATAAATTATATCAGAAAACGAATGTGTCAGTAATAAGCGAATTACAGAACAGGATGCCCTACACCTATATTTTAAATAAACTTCTGCCGGATTTTAGAACATACGAAGATATAAAAGTGTGTGATTTTTCACGGAGTACTTATGAGGGCGGCGATTCCTTCAGAATAGTGTTTGCAATGCCAAAACATTTGAAAATATCGGAGCTTCATCATTATCTGGATGCTTTTTTTACAAATATATATGCTACGGACATAAAGAAACTCATATTAGATAATGTGTATACAGCGGCCAAAGCAATGGACATGGATGAATCATTACTGATGCAAATTGGCGTTGAGACCGATGAAAAAGGAAATATTTTATGCATTAAATATTATATACGTCTTCGCTGTAATACAACAGGGCCGATGGAGTTTAATTCGGATACCGCACAGTTAATACATATGATATCCAATTGTGCAGGGGATGAAAAGGAAATGCTGACAAAAGTAAGATTCCTTCAGGAGCATGGATACAATCCCATATTCGTCGGAATAAACATATCAGGGAGCGCACAGGAAACAAAATTATATTTTGTTTCAGATGCATTTGGATTCAGGACACAAAATGTAATTAAAAATACTAATGCCATAGCAGATGAATACGGATTTGAAAACAGACTGACTAAACGTGATGTGGAACTCCTGTTTAATATGGGGTTGTACGTTCAGGGAGCTGCATTTTCTGTTGAGAAGCCGGATGAGTGGAAGTTATATATTAATGCACTTCCACGGAAAAAAGTATAACCCCCTACTCCATAACCCTGCTCTCCCCGGTGGCATAGTCAATATATATCCCGGGCTGCACGTTATAGCAGAACACATTGAAGCATATTCCGGCTCCGTTATCTTCCACGGAATATGCCTCAATTATTACTCCGTCCGCGAGCAGATTATCCCCCTGAAAAACCGGTGTGACCCTGTATAGGACATGATTTCCTGTTGTTTTCACATAATCGGCAGTTGCATTCTCAAAGGGCAGCATCCCCACTACATTGAGATATCTGGTCCCCGTGATTAAATTATTGACGTTGGCATTTTCTCCCGTGAGCTGGTAGCCGATAAGATGGCAGCGGTTATACAGGTAATTTCCGTCAATTCCCTCGTATTTAACCGTGTGCCAGCCGGTGGGCCTTACATTACCGATGGGTCCCCTTTCCTCCGTAGGCATTAAATCCTTTCCTATGCAGGCAAAAGCAACGCTACACCGCCCAAGGGAATCCTGTTCACTGTAATATTCAAAGGAATCCGTCACCTTCTCGGCTGCTTTAAAAAACGGAATATTTCCGTTAAGCTCCACATATGGCGAGCCGCTGTATTCGGGGATGTTTTGGGATATATCCTCTATAATGACATTGCTGTCTTTATTGATTTGTTCATATATTTTGACCGCCGAAAATCCGCAGGCTGCAATGATTACAGCCACAAGTCCGGCGAGAAAACCTCTGTTTTTTCTCATTTTACATCTCCTGATTTTCATATAAAAATAATAACATATGGTGAGAGTTTTTGCGATTTAATTCGAATAATTTGTAGATTAATATATGAATCGGAGGAGATTTTGTGAAGAAAGTATTTTTAATGTTTTGCTGCATGACAATCCTTCTTATGGGATGCAAGGTTAAGAAAATTGAATGCGGTGTGGAAACGGAAGACGGTTCCAAACCGGATTTGTCATCAGTATTTTCAGGTATTTCGGAACAATTTAACAGTATTAACGGATATTATCTCAGGGGAGACAGTGCTGATATACTGATTACGGATGAAGGCCCCATCATAATGTATCAGCCTTCGGATACAGTAACAAAAACCCCTATGTTTGAGAATTTTAACGACGGAGATTATATTTGTGTATATTATGACGTAATTATGGAATCATATCCCGGACAAATGTATGTATACAAGGTAACCCCTCTCAAAAAGGGTGATATGTCCAACATAGACTGGAATATCATTCTGGAACTGAATAAAATGGGATGGATAACAATAACAAGTACTGAATAAAAATCTGTCCATTATTCTCCAAATGGTATATAATGTTATGAGAAGTGAAATTGGAGGATAATATGCCATATGGAGAAAAAAATAGGACGTAACGATCCCTGCTGGTGCGGCAGCGGACGTAAATATAAGGTATGCCATGAACAGATTGATGATAAAATACGCATATACGCAGAGCGTGGGGCGATAGTACCTCCCAGAAAGATCATTAAGAATGCAGCCCAAATCGAGAAAATTAAAGAAAGCTGTAAGATAAATATTGCGGTTCTGGATTATATTGAGAAGCATATATGTGAGGGTATGAGCACGGCGGAGATTGATAAGATTGTCTATGATATGACTACAGACATTGGAGGAATCCCGGCTCCCCTTAATTATCAGGGATATCCCTACAGTGTATGCACCTCTGTTAATGACCAGGTATGCCACGGATTTCCTTCTAAGGATGTAATACTGAAATCAGGAGATATTATTAATGTGGACTGTTCCACTATCCTGGACGGATATTTTTCCGATTCTTCCAGAATGTTCTGCATAGGAGAGGTAAGCCCGGAGAAAAAGAGACTGGTTCAGGTTACCAAAGAATGTGTCCGGAAAGGTCTTGAAGCTGTTAAACCCTGGGGATTTCTGGGGGATATGGGTCAGGCAGTACATGATCACGCATATTCCAACGGATACTCCATTGTCAGGGAAATAGGAGGACACGGAGTTGGTCTGGAGTTCCACGAAGAACCGTGGGTGGGCTATCACAGCATGAAAGGAACAGAGATGCTTCTGGTTCCCGGAATGATTTTTACCATTGAACCTATGGTAAACATGGGTGAAGAGGATATCAGCATTGATCCGGAGAATGACTGGGAGGTGTATACTGATGACGGAATGCCCTCTGCCCAGTGGGAGATAATGGTACTGGTTACAGATACCGGGGCAGAAGTGCTTTGCTGGTAATAGAGAAATATTTTTTTAGCACTTGACATATAATATTCAAGTGCTATAATTAAAACTAACATATGAACAATTATTCAAATGTTCAAGCAATATACAGCTATATCAGGAGGAACTGTTTATGAAGAAAACTTACAAAATCGAAGTGGATTGCGCAAATTGCGCCAACAAAATGGAAGAGGCAGCGAAGAAAACCGAAGGGGTAAGAGATGCCGTTGTTAATTTTATGGCACTGAAGATGACAGTGGAATTTGAAGACGGTGCAGATGAAGCAGCAGTTATGAAAACTGTATTAAAGAACTGCAGAAAAGTTGAGGACGACTGCGAAATCTTCTTTTAATCATATTATGTGACAGCAGGAGTGGAAAGGCAGGAATAATTATGAACAGAAAGCAGAAAAAAGTTTTGGCGCGTATAATAATTACTACAATTACTACGGCAGTATTTATTTTACTGGAGCACTTTTTCCCTATGAACAGGTATGTCTGGTTCGGACTCTACCTGATTCCCTATCTGATAATAGGATATGATATCCTCAGGAAAGCATTTAAAGGAATTGTTAAGGGACAGGTGTTTGACGAGAATTTTCTCATGGCCATTGCCACGGTTGGAGCACTGGCATTGGGAGTATATAAGGACGGGGATTATAAGGAAGCTGTGGCTGTTATGCTTTTCTACCAGATTGGTGAACTTTTCCAGAGCTATGCTGTAGGAAAAAGCCGTAAGAATATCAGCGATTTGATGGATATACGTCCGGATTACGCCAATGTGGAGATTGACGGCAGACTTATGAAGGTTTCACCTGATGAGGTATCCGTAGGCGATATAATTACCGTGTGTCCCGGCGAGAAAATTCCCATTGACGGCATTATAGTTGAGGGTAACACAACGCTTAATACAAGTGCATTGACAGGTGAAAGCATTCCAAGAGAGATCTGTGAAGGCGAAGAGGTTATAAGCGGATGTATCAATCTTACGGGACTTATTAAAATAAGAACCATCAGGGAGTTTGGGGAATCCACGGTTTCCAAAATCCTTGATATGGTGGAAAATGCCGGGGCTAAAAAATCCCGAAGCGAAAATTTCATTGCCAGATTTGCCAGATATTATACTCCTGCCGTGTGTATAGGTGCTTTTGCCCTGGCAGTTCTGCCTCCCCTTTGCAGACTTATATTTTTAAAGGTATCTCCCGAATGGGGAGAGTGGGTATACCGTGCGCTTACATTTCTGGTAATTAGCTGTCCATGCGCCTTGGTGGTAAGTGTTCCGTTGAGCTTTTTTGCAGGCATAGGCGGAGCCGGCAATCAGGGAATTCTGGTTAAAGGCTCTAACTATCTGGAAGCCCTTGCCAAAACCAAAACAGTTGTTTTTGATAAAACAGGAACTCTTACACAGGGTGTATTTGAGGTGGTAGGAATACATCATAATTCAGAGGAAAAGGAAGTTATACTGGAATATGCAGCTCATGCGGAGAGCCATTCTGTTCATCCTATCAGCACCAGTATTCAAAAAGCCTATGGAAAACCCATCGACAGAAGCAGAATAGGAGAAGTTAAAGAAATCAGCGGGCACGGAGTAATTGCAACGGTGGACGGTAAGGAAATTGCAGTGGGCAATTCCAAGCTTATGCAACAGACAGGAACAGAATATAAAGAATGTCACGGAATGGGCACTGTTGTACATGTGGCAATAGACGGAAAATATGCCGGTCATATTCTCATTGCGGATGTAATTAAACCCACGGCTAAAGAAGCAGTTATGTCCCTTAGAAAAGCAGGAGTTGCCCATGTGGTAATGCTTACCGGGGACTCCGGGAAAACCGCAGACAAGGTGGCAGAGGAACTTGGTATAGAAGAGGTACACAGTGAGCTTTTGCCCGGAGACAAGGTGGCAGAGGTGGAAAGACTTCTGGCAGACAAGAATGAGAAAGCAAGACTTGCCTTTGTAGGCGATGGAATTAATGATGCACCGGTACTGTCCAGAGCCGATATAGGAATCGCTATGGGAGCACTGGGGTCTGACGCAGCTATAGAGGCTGCAGATATAGTCCTGATGGATGACGATCCTCTTAAAATCTCCAAGGCAATTAAAATTGCCCGAAAGTGTATCGGCATAGTTTATCAGAATATCTGGTTCGCTCTTGGAGTAAAGGTAATATGTCTCATACTTGGTGCCATAGGAATTGCCAATATGTGGATAGCGATTTTTGCGGATGTGGGTGTAATGGTAATTGCAGTGCTGAACGCTGTAAGGGCACTAAGAGTTAAAAAACTGTAAAAAGGGTGATAAAATTGGATTATTGTAATGAAACGGAATTATATGATTTGGCAGAGCTGTTTAAGGTGTTCGGAGATTCTACAAGGATAAGAATACTGTTTGTGCTGTTTACTCAGGAGCTGTGCGTGTGCGATTTGGCACAGGAGCTTAACATGACCCAGTCTGCCATTTCCCATCAGTTAAAAATACTTAAACAAAGCAAACTTGTTAAAAGCAGGCGAGAGGGTAAATCAATTTTCTATTCCCTTGCAGATGATCATGTTAAGACCATCATTGCCCAGGGAAGGGACCATATAAGAGAATAACGGAGAATAATATTATGAAATTATTGTTTAAACAGAGAATGTTTTCCTGGCTGGACAGCTATGATATATATAATGAGGCAGGAGAGACGGTTTTTAAGGTGGAAGGACAGTTTAGTTTCGGGCATTGTCTTCACATACTGGATAGCAGGAACAGGCATATCGGTACCGTAAAGGAAGTGGTTTTTACGTTACTTCCCAGCTTCGAGCTTTATGTAGAAGAAAACTACCTGGGGAGAATAACCAAAGAATTTACATTTCTGACACCGCCTAAATATAATTTTGATTTTAACGGCTGGCATATAGAAGGACATTTTATGGAATGGGATTATGAAATATATGATGCAGAAGGTAATATAGCCGCCACTGTATCCAAGGAATTGTTTAACTGGACGGATACATATTCCATTAATGTGGTTCGCAATGAGGATGCACTTCTTGCATTAATGTTTGTATTGGCAATAGATGCGGAAAAATGTTCAAGAGATGATTAAACAATACCCCGGATTCTTATTACAGGAATCCGGGGCGTTATTTATTAAATCAAATGTTCAACGTCCATATATACGGGAAGCCCGTTTGAGTATTGAAGCAAAACTTCGCCCTGAATAAGGGGAAGAAGATAGTCATACATCGGCTGTTTAACATCATTACCCCGTTCATTAATCCATTCAGCGGGAACGCATCGTGCTTCATTGGCAATACCCTTAATCTGTGCATATCCATAGTCAACTGCATATCCTTCCTCTCTGCGGTTGATGGTAATCATCGCACCGGTAATGCCCTCTGCTGCACATTGTACACCGTATTCTCCGGAGGCAAAGGCTTCATTAATATCTGTAAGGGAAGCAAGGTGTGCGGCACATCTTTGAAGTACATTGACTTCTACGGAACGGACCTTCACTCCTATACGCTCTTTTACCATATATTCAAGAGCTTTTCCTGCACCGCTTAACTGACTGTGGCCAAATTTGTCCGCAGCAGCTTCAGTGGCACTGATATAGTTACCCTCTGCATCATGAATGCCTTCGGATACGGCAACTATTACATTATTACGTTCAGATAAAAGATTACGCACATCTTCTATAAATTCGTCTTCATTAAAATTCCGTTCGGGAAGATATATGAGGTGGGGAGCACTGTTATAGCTGTTCCGGGCAAGGCAGGATGCGGCAGTAAGCCAGCCTGCATCACGTCCCATAATTTCCACTATAGTTACGCTCTTAACTGCATAGATATAAGTATCATGAGCAATTTCCAGTAAAGAAGTGGCAATATATTTGGCTGCGGAGCCAAATCCCGGAGTATGATCCGTAAGCATAAGATCATTATCAATGGTTTTGGGAATGCCGATAATTCTGACATTGCTGCCGATGGAGGCAGCATATTCTGATAATTTCAGTACTGTATCCATTGAATCGTTGCCGCCTATATAGAAGAAGGCACCTATATTATATTTCTCAAACTGTCGGAAAATGAAAGAGTAGCATTCCCGGGCAGTGCCAAAGCGTTCATCCCCGGCATTCGGACCGGCATAATCCGGGAGCTTGTACCTGCAGGAACCAAGATACATGGCAGGTGTGTGTTTCAGACATTCAAGGTTATCAGGATTTTGTTCTATCAGAGCCGTTAAATCGGTTATTCTGTCTTCAAGTATTCCTAAAATCCCATTTACAGAGCCGTAAACTCTGTCATACAAATCACAGCCCATAGCTCCGGATATAACCCCCGCAAGACTTGAATTAATAGCAACGGTAGGGCCGCCGGACTGAGCAACCATGCAGTTAAATGTACTCATATACAAACTCCTTTTTACAGAAAATTTTCACTATGATAAGCATACAAAAATAAAAAAGGTATGTCAATTATAAAAAAATATAAAAAAAGGTTGCAGACTACGACTTACGGTGATACAATTATTTAGTCGCAGACTATATTATATATTATATAAGGATGAAAAATGTATGGAGAACGGAATGAAGAAAATGACAAGAAAACAATGGGGATGGGCAGCGGCCCTTGTAACGGCTGCATTTTCCACGGCAGCAGGAGTTTTCCTGATACCCGGCATATACTCTGCAGCAGTGGGAACTAAAACAGTAAATACAGGCATATACGCGGCAGGAATTATACTGTGTCTTCTGGGCATGGCGGTTTCTGCTGCTTTTTTTATATACCGGGGGAATAAAAATAAAAAGCCTTATGGAAGTATTCTGGCAGGAGTTATTGTAACAGGAACAGCATATACAGCGGCAGCAGCCCTCCTCTCCATGTTGTGGGGTGGCATTGCAGTTATCATATACAACTTAATGTACAGTAACTTTACCATAGACAGAATAAAAACAGTCATAAATATCACCATTTCAGTCCTGTCCGTGGCTGTTATTCCGGTAGCCTCAGTAATGTTCTTTAGAATTACTGACAGCGGAAAGATAAAAGACATCAGTAAGTATCCGGGAAAGGTTGCTGTCTCATATGTAAAAACAGCGATTTTAACGGTGGTTTTACTGGGAGCGGGGATACTGACAGTGGGAATAACAGAGGATTTTACTTCAGAAAAGGCCGCTTTAATAATTAAGACAGTTATATACACTATCATGGGAGCCGCAGCACTCATACTTGCCCATCGGTTCAGCCTCAATAAACCCATGAATCACAGAGACAGGAAACAGGCAGAATCCG
>JBJEND010000231.1:0-6338 GCA_051880015.1 Butyrivibrio sp.
ATTGCCGCCTGTCTCCTCATACCCTTTGAAAACGTATTAAGTGATTTAGTCGGATCCAGCTTAAAAGTTTCCGTCAGAAACCTGAATCTTTCCATGTCAAAATTTTCATAATAATGTCCATACATCTTTGCCATCCGGTTCATGCTGGCATTATTAAGGAAATACAAATCATCCGGTACAAATGCTATCTTACTTTTAACTGAGGGATTCTCATATACTCCCTCACCTTCAAACTCAATCATTCCATAATCAGCCTTATATATTCCGCTTAACAGGCGGAGAAAAGTGGACTTGCCCGCTCCATTGGAGCCCACCATACCGTATATACATCCCTCCGGAATCTGGCAGTTAACATTTTCAAGTGCTTTATATCCGTCGAAAATTTTAGTTAATCCGGTTACATTAATCATTAGAGTTTTCCTCCTTGCCCGAATATATCTCATCTATCAGGTGAAGCATTTCATCCTTGGAAACACCGGCCAAAGCCAATTCCCTTATTTTATTCTTTATTTCTGTCATCTCGCCCCTCTTAACTGCGGTCAGCGCTTTTCTGGCATGCTCTGCCACAAAGCAGCCCTTACCCGGCACAGAAAAAATCAGTCCCCGTCTGTCCAATTCCGCAATTGCCTTCTGAATTGTATTGGGATTCACTGACAACTGTATTGACAGATTACGCACTGATTCAATTTTGTCACCCGGCTGTAAAATACCCGTCAGAATAAATTTCTCTGTCTGGTCCACTATCTGTTCATAAACAGGGACTCTGGACATTACATCAATCTGATACATAATATACCTCCATCTTTATTTGACCGCCTTATCTTTAGCAGTGTACTATATTAACTAGTACACTTGGTAATCTGACTATATCACTTACATACCATAATGTCAATACTAAATTAAAAACGGAGTGAGCTTTTACTCACTCCGCGGATTTACTCACAGCTTTTAAAATATTCCTTTAAGTCCAAAAGACTTTCAAATCGTCTGAATATAAGCCGGTCAAACTCCTCTGTAGGGGGCTGCACATCAGGAATCATAATCGTTTTCATTCCCGCTGCCAGTGCTGACCTAAGGCCATTGTAGGAATCCTCTACAGCATAGGTGTCACAAGGATTGACTCCTAATTCCATGCAGGCCTTAAGATAAATATCCGGACTGGGCTTGCTGTGTTCCACCATATCTCCCCCAACTATCCTGTCAAACATTCCCTGTAATCCTGTCTGCTCCAAATGCTGTTCTATCATATCCCTTTTGGTTGAAGATGCAATGGCCACTTTGGCATGCACATCCTTAAGATATTTCAGTATCTCTGCGGTTCCTTTCATCAGAGGTATGCCTTCCTGCTCTATATGTTCATTAAATATCCGGGTTTTCAGGCGATAAAACTCTTCCACAGGGAATCCTTCCGGATAAAATCCGTTAAGAATATCCTCCTGATCCTTCCTGTTTCTTCCGATACACTGAAATGAAGGTTTCTCAAAATTCTCTATATGGAGGATTTGTCCGACTTCTCTCCATGTCTTTAAATATATCTTCTGTGTATCAAACAGAACTCCATCCATATCAAAAACAACTGACAACATATCCATATCCTCTTTTATGCGTTAAACATTATTTTCTCACTCTTAAAGGCTTTTGCCGTAATTCCAATCAAAGCCACCGCCACACCGTATGTCACCAGAGCAGCTCCCAGAAATTCAGGTGCAGTAATAGTCCGTGTAAAGATACCTTTAAACGCTGTGGATGCACCGAAAAGCGGTATGAGGTATTTGCCGAAAGAAGGGTTGTCCGTGGTATACATTGTAATCATCCCCGCAACAAGTACAATAATGTATACCGGTGAAATATATGCCTGAGCCTCTTTGATATTTTTGGCAAGAACCGCTACAAGTCCTATAATGGAAACGTACATAAGCACTATACCTATTATCATTACAACAAGCTGCAACGCCTGAAGGGGAGTAAATGAAAATGCCAGTTCCGAAGCAATTTCTCCGCCTCCCAGTGAACCTAATCCTACTCCGGCTACCACAAGCATGGATATAACATATACCAGGGCGGACATTATTGAAAGTATAGCTAAAGAAATAACCTTTCCCAATACTATTTCTGCTCTTTTTACCGGTGTCAGTAACAGACTGGCCAAAGTGCCTCTTTCCTTCTCTCCCGCTATAGAATCAATTCCAAGTCCCATTGCACTGGCAAATATAAGCATGGTAATAAAATAAGGAACCATCATTCCCAGCATCTTACCAAATGCCTTCTCATCATCCTGAATCACAGACTCTTCATTATCACTATCAACTGTAAATATCATGGTGTATTCCACTGAACCGAATTTCTCAGCCAGAAGTTTCTGCCTGTATTCCTCCAGATTCACAAGAAAATTATCTCTTGCTGCTGAGGAGTAATCCTCGGAAGGATTATAATAGGTCTTCACCTGGGGAACCTTTACCTCATCCTTATTATACACCTGCTCAGTGAAATCTTTTGGAAATTCAATCAGTAAATCCACATTTCCATCCATAATATCCTGTTTGACAGCATCAACCTCCTTGTCCTGAAGCTGATTTATATCGTAACCCTTCTCATTCTTCACTATATTGTAGAAATCCTCGGGTGCATCCATCAGATATATTACGGAAACATGTTCTTCAATATCCGTCTGAATATTGGAAATAAGAATCCCAATCAGTCCCATTATTCCTATTACCAGAATTATTGGGAGAACAAACATGGAGAAAATCATTTTTTTGTCTTTAAGAACTCTTGAAAGTTCCTTGCTGATAATCGTACGGAATCCTTTCATAATTATGCTTCCTCCTTATGATTCACTTTATACATCTCAAAAAACGCATCCTCCAGATTATCACAGCCGTACTGCACATATATATCCTGGAGAGTAGATTCGCAGACCTTCTGCCCGTCAATTATTACTGCCACTCTGTCACAAAGTTTTTCCGCCTCGCTCATAATATGAGTGGAAATAACTACGGATTTACCGTCTTCCTTTAATTTTTTAAGATAATCCGTAACCAGTCTTGCCGTAAGTATATCAAGACCGGAAGTCGGTTCGTCAAAAATAACTATTTCCGGATCATGTACAAGACATACGGCTATTGCCGCTTTCTGTTTCATACCGGTGGAAAGCTCGTCAATTTTCTTATCTTTAAACGGCGTAATGCCGAAATATTCAAACAATTCTCCCTTACGCTTCTTAAGGGTATTGTCATCCACTCCATGCAGTTTTCCAAAAAAATCAAAAAGATAATCCGCAGTAAACTGTGGGTCAAGCTTAATCTCATTGGTTAGAAATCCGATTCTTTTACGAACTTCATCTCCATCCTTCACGGTATCGTAACCACATACGGAAATTTTGCCCTCCGTGGGAGTAAGTAATGTAGCAAGGCATCTCAAAGTTGTGGTCTTCCCTGCTCCGTTAGGTCCAAGAAGGCCGAAAATTTCTCCCGGCTTCGCAGTAAGTGAAACATTGGATACCGCCACCTTGGTATTTTTCTTGGTTTTCTCCTTCTGCATCTGTCTCTTGGACAGTTTATAAACTTTGGTTAAATTCTCAATACAAATCATAATCTTAAACCTATGCTTTCTTCTGAGTATATTTGGGGACTGACATTGGAAATAACATCCAACGTATATACTATCAGAAAAAAACAATTCTTACAACCATATAAAATTTATCTGTTTTCGTTAACTTTCTCCGTTGTTTTTTCATCCCCCGTTGGATATAATGTTCAGTAAGCAAGCAGCCATGCAAGCCTTACCTCAAGAACTTATGCAGATAGTTTACTCGTGACCGAGTAATCATTAACCAGAAAGGACAGCTTCATGAAAATAAGATTTACATCCATAATTTTCACCGTTATTATTACTATTTTACTCTTCAACCTCACTGCCTGCAGTCATGGCAAGCCGGATAATAACTCATCCGGAAAGGATACTGTTTCCGTAAATATTGCCTCTCTTAAGGGTCCTACTTCCATCGGACTTGTAAAACTCTATTCCGACTCAGACAGCGGATTAACAGTCAATAAATACAATTATAACATCTACGGAACAGCAGACGAGATTTCTACGGGGCTAATCAAAGGAGAAATTGATATTGCCGCCATTCCCTGTAATCTGGCATCAGTACTGTACAATAAAACACAGGGAGAGATTCTTATCGCTGCTGTGAACACATTGGGAGTTCTGTATATAGTGGAAAATGGAAACACCATATCTGATATTAAGGATTTAAAAGGCCAAACCCTGTATTCCACAGGTCAGGGTACCACCCCGGAATACACATTAAGATATATCCTTTCAAAAAACGGAATTGATCCCGATAGAGATATTAATATAGTATACTGTTCTGAAGCTTCAGAAGTGGTATCCGCTATTTCCTCCGGTAATGCCACAATAGGCATGCTGCCACAACCCTATGTATCAGTTGCACAAAATAAAATTGAAGGCTTAAGAATCGCGCTTGATATAACAGAAGAATGGGAGCAGACAGATAAAGACAGCACAGTTGTAACAGGGGTTACCGTAGTGCAAAAAGAGTTTGCCCAAAACAATCCCAAGGCAGTCCAAGACTTTATAAAGGAATATAGAGACTCTGCTGAATTTGCCAATTCCGAAACAGATGCCTGTGCATTACTTCTGGAAAAATATGATATTTTTAAAGCAGAGATTGCCAAAAAGGCGATTCCTCAATGTAATGTGGTTTTGTATACCGGAGAAGAAATGAATAGCAAAGTTCTGGCCTATTTATCTGTTTTATACAATGCTAATCCTTCCTCCATCGGGGGAAATCTCCCGGATAATTCAATTTTTTACACAGCTCAGTAAATCGGAGAAATGATGAAACGAAAGAATTTATACACTGTTATATCTATAATTATATGGATTATAATATGGACAACAGCATCACTGCTTATCAATAGGGAGATTTTCCTTCCCACTCCCTTAAGCGTTATAAAAGCAATGGGGCAGTCCCTCTGTACAAAGGAATTTTATTTAAGCATTCTGTTTTCCCTTAAAGGAATTGCACTGGGATTTCTCATAGGATTTTTTGCGGGCATTATATCCGCTGTCTGCTCCCACGCCAACACCTTTTGCCGGGCTTTCATTGACGTATTTATGAAAGGAATTAAGTCCGTTCCCGTTGCCTCCTTTGTGATTCTTGCACTTTTGTGGATTGCATCCGATAAATTATCCATACTTATCTCTTCCCTGATTGTAATGCCGGTAATATATACCAACACCCTTTCGGCACTGGACAATACAGATATTCATATGCTGGAATTTGCCCGGGTCTTCCGCCTTTCCACCATGAGGAAAATCATGTATATATACATCCCGGCAATAATGCCCCCGCTAATTTCCGCATGCCGGGTTTCAATAGGATATGCCTGGAAATCCGGTGTAGCGGCTGAAATAATAGGATTAATAAGCGGTTCCATCGGAAATGAACTGTACAAAGCAAAGCTGTACCTTGACACACCTGTACTGTTTACATGGACACTGACAATTATCGCAGTAAGCTTTATTTGTGAAAAAGCAGTGGTGTTCCTTTTATCCCTGCTGCAAAAACATTTCGGAGGAATTACCCGTGGCAATAATAATTAACAACCTTAATATAAAATATGATAATAAAATCGTTCTGAAAGGCTTAAATCTGACTGTACAGGATGGGGAACATGTGGCATTTACCGGGCCATCCGGCATTGGTAAAACTTCATTTATCAATGCGCTTATGGGGCTTGTTCCCTATGAGGGGGACATTATTCTGCCTTCAGGATCCCGCATAAGCACTGTATTTCAGGAGGACAGATTATTTGAAGGATTAAGCGTATACCGCAATATTAAAATGGTATGTGACAGACAAAATTCTGATAACATCAAAGAATACATTATTAATGCCGGGCTTGAGCCTGACAGTAAGGTATATGCTTTAAGCGGCGGAATGAAACGCCGCACGTCAATACTGCGTGCCATTTTATCTCCCTTTGATATTCTGATACTTGATGAACCCTTCAAAGGACTTGATACCGTTACCAAATCGGACATTATGTCAATGGTACAAAAAAAAGCTTCCCAAAAGACCATGCTCTTAATTACACACGACCCTTCGGAAGCTTTATATTTTAACTCTCGGATAATTGACTTTTCTTCTTTTTGTGACTGATAATAAATGTAATGTTCAACGCCAGTATTAAAATTACAAGGCTTATAACTGTTACTTTCAATCCCTCATACCAGCCCGGCGTTACATATCTGAAATATATTTCATGATTTCCCTTGGACAAATCCAGAACATAGAAAAGATTTCT
>JBJEND010000232.1:0-6329 GCA_051880015.1 Butyrivibrio sp.
AGGCCTTATTCTCATACTCGTCCAGTTCCTCTGCAGTAATCTTGCCTGCAGTGTAAGCTCCTACGGCTTCAAACATACTTGAAAGACTGGTTTTGCAGCCCTTGACATGTCCTGCAAGCATAGGTCCTCCGCTGACAAATACCGTGGGTATATTAAGTCTGGCAGCCGCCATTAAAAGTCCCGGTACATTCTTGTCGCAGTTAGGAACCATTACCAGGCCGTCAAACTGATGGGCCGTTGCAAGACATTCCGTGGAATCTGCAATCAAATCTCTTGTAACAAGGGAATATTTCATTCCGGTATGTCCCATTGCAATACCGTCGCAAACCGCGATTGCAGGAACTACTACAGGAGTTCCGCCGGCCATGGCAACACCCAGCTTAACTGCTTCAACTATCTTATCCAGGTTCATATGACCCGGAATAATTTCATTATATGAACTGACTATTCCGATTAATGGTTTCTCCATCTCTTCTTTGGTAAAACCAAGGGCATTAAACAAAGACCTGTGTGGGGCCTGCTGAACACCTGATTTAACTGCATCACTTTTCATACTGTCACCTCTACATTCTTTCTGCGATTAAATCGCCCATTTTATCCGTTCCTACTAACTTCATTCCCTCTGACATAATATCAGTGGTTCTATAGCCCTCTGTCAGTACCTTCTGTACTGCATCCTCAATGGCTTTGGCAGCTTCATCCTCATCCAAAGAATAACGAAGCAGCATAGCCGCTGAAAGAATTGTTGCAATAGGATTGGCAATATTTTTACCTGCAATATCAGGTGCTGAACCGTGGGATGGCTCATATAAGCCTAATTTGGTTCTTCCAAGGCTGGCACTGGAGAGCATTCCTATGGAACCCGTAATCATGCTGGCCTCATCAGATAAAATATCGCCAAACATATTCTCTGTAAGAATAACATCAAACTGTCCGGGATTCATAACAAGCTGCATTGCACAGTTATCCACCAGCATATCCGTGTAGGTTACTTCCGGATAATCCGCTGCAACCTCTTTAACAATCTTTCTCCATAACCTGGAAGAGTCAAGAACATTTGCCTTATCAACACTGGTAACAATTTTACGTCTCTTCATGGCTATATCAAAAGCCTTAATGGCTATTCTTCTAATCTCATTCTCGTTATATGTAAGGGTATCGGTGGCTGTGATTACTCCGTTTACCTCCTCGGTATGTCTCTCACCAAAATACAGTCCTCCGGTCAGTTCCCTCATAATCACCATGTCAAAGCCGTCTCCGATAATCTCGCTTTTCAATGGGCAGGCAGCCTTTAACTCATTGTATAAGTAAGCCGGCCTCATATTTACAAAAAGCTCTAAATCTTTACGAATCTTAAGGAGTCCTGCCTCCGGCCTTAAATTCGGTGCCACATCATACCATTTTGAATTGCCCACATTACCGCCTACTGCTCCCAGGAGCACTGCATCTCCTGCCTTGGCAATCTCAACTGCCTCTTCTGTAAGGGGTACACCGTATTCATCAATGGAACATCCGCCCATTAATATTTTGGTATAGTTCAGGCTGTAGCCGAATTTATTACCGGCAGCATCCAGAACCTTCACCGCTTCTGCCACTATTTCCGGTCCGATTCCGTCACCGGGAATAAGCGTTACATTGTAATTTCTCATAGTATCTACCTCTGAAATGTCTTTATTAAACTATTAAATTAGATTATATAAAAAATACAGTTAAAAAACAAGGATGTGTTTTATTTAATTATCTTGATTTATTTTTTTGCAGACATCCACCCAGTCCTTGTATCCGGAATATTTTGCCAATTCCTCAACAGTAAGTTCTATGGCACTGTTGGAGCTTCCACAGGCAGGAAAAACCGTATCAAATCTTTTCAGGGACACATCCAGATAGGTTTCGACGCCATTATTTACGGCAAAGGGGCATACGCCTCCCACAGCATGTCCTATCAGAGGCTCTGCTTCATCATAGGAAAGCATTTTGGCCTTGGTATGAAACATGGCCTTATATTTGGCATTATCTATTTTCATATCTCCGGCGGTAACTATAAGCACCACCTTATCCTCCACATGAAAAGAAAGCGTTTTGGCAATACGACATTCATCACAGTTCAGTGCCTGCGCCGCAAGTGACACTGTTGCACTGGAAATGTCAAATTCCTGTATTCTTTCCGCAATTCCCACCTTTTCAAAATATTCTCTGACTCTTTCAACAGACATTTTATTTTCCTCCTACTAAATTGTATAAAAAAAGTGCCGCCAAAGAGCGGCACCCTGTTATTCACACCAGACTTTATTCAGATGCCTTTTCAATCTGAACAATAGCACTTTTCTGCATTGGGATTCTGCAGTTTTTGTTGCTGCCGAATTCCACTATAACAGTATCATCCGTAATATCAATTACTACTCCGTAAAATCCGCTTGATGTTAATACGCTGTCACCGGTCTCCATGGAAGCCAGCAGTTCCTGCTGTTTCTTCTGCTCCTTTTTCTGCGGTCTGATAGCCATAAAATACATTAATGCACCGAAGATTACGATATATCCTACGATTATTAATATCTGCTTAACGTCTACTGCTGCTAAAATCATTTTAAATTCCTCCTAATTATTACTGTTAAGACCCTCTAAAGTCTTCTTTTTGAATTCGCTATATCTTCCTTCTTCTATAGCGAGCCTTATCTCCTCCATAAGATGATTGTAAAAATACAGATTATGGAGCACACAAAGCCTCATTCCAAGCATCTCTCCTGCTTTCAGCAGATGCCTTATATATGCCCTGCTGTAATTGCGGCATGCAGGACACCCACAGCCGTCCTCGATGGGACTGCCATCCTTCTCATATCTGGCATTAAAGAGATTAAGCTTGCCGGCATGTGTATATACATGCCCATGTCTGCCGTTTCTTGAAGGGTATACGCAGTCAAAAAAATCAATTCCTCTGTCCACACCCTCTAAAATATTGGCAGGTGTACCAACACCCATCAGATAAGTAGGCTTATCTTCCGGAAGATTCGGGACTACCGAATCAAGAATCCTGTACATCTCCTCATGGCTCTCACCTACTGCAAGTCCTCCTACAGCATAACCGTCAAGATTAAGGTCTGATATCTCTCTGGCATGGCGGATTCGTATGTCATCATAGGTTCCTCCCTGATTAATCCCAAACAAAAGCTGATGTGGATTAACTGTGTCCTCCAGGGAATTGAGTCTGTCCATCTCATTCTTACATCTTACAAGCCACCTTGTGGTTCTGTCAACTGATTTTTCTACATAATCCCGTGTGGAAGGATTGGCAATACATTCATCAAAGGCCATTGCTATTGTTGAGCCAAGATTGGACTGAATCTGAATACTCTCTTCAGGTCCCATAAAAATCTTATGTCCGTCAATATGGGAATTGAATGCAACCCCTTCTTCCTTTATCTTGCGCAGGCCTGCCAGTGAAAACACCTGAAAGCCACCGGAATCCGTCAGGATGGGCCTGTCCCAGTTCATAAATTTATGAAGTCCGCCCATTTCTTTAATTAATTTATCCCCGGTTCTTACATGAAGGTGATAGGTATTGGATAGTTCAACCTGGCATCCTATCTCTTTTAAATCTGTAGTGGCAACGCCACCCTTTATGGCGGCCACGGTTCCCACATTCATGAACACAGGAGTCTGAATGGTTCCGTGAACCGTTTCCAGCTCGGCCCTTTTGGCCCTGCCGTCTTTTTTAATAATTCTGTACATAATGCGTCAATCCCGTTTACTGTATATTTTCTGAATATTATCCATTCTTGCTGTCATATTCATAAAAAGCATATCCACCAGAGTACATGCTGTCATAGCTTCCACCACAACAACTGCTCTGGGCACAATCATAGGGTCATGTCTTCCCTTTATGGAAATCTCAATATCATTGCCGCTTCTGTCCACTGTATTCTGTACAGAAGCAATAGAAGGGGTAGGTTTCACTGCTGCCCGGAATATAAGGTCGCTTCCGTCGCTCATTCCTCCTAAAACTCCCCCGGAATGATTGGTTTTCTTCAGTATTCTGCCCTTATCCCCATAAAATTCGTCGTTATTTTCACTGCCGTAAAATGATGCCGCCTTAAATCCGTCACCTATTTCAAAGCCTTTAACAGCTCCTATGGACATAACTGCTTTTGCCAGATTAGCATCAAGCTTGTCAAATACAGGTTCTCCCAGTCCCACCGGAAGATTTTTAACAACACACTCAATTATTCCTCCCAGTGAGTCCTTATTTTTCATTGCCTGCTCTGCTTCGGCCATGACTGCTGCGGCTGCCCTGGCGTCCGGCATTGCAAAAGGATTATTATCCCTTTCATTAATATCAAAATTATCATAATCAATGGAATTGCTTCCGATAGTCTTTGCATATGCGGTTACACTGATTCCAAGAGCATCAAGGATTTTCATGGCAACGGCTCCCGCCGCCACTCTTCCTACGGTCTCCCTTCCGGAGCTTCTTCCTCCCCCTCTGTAATCCCTGAAACCATATTTGGCATCAAAGGTATAATCTGCATGTCCGGGTCTGTAATATCCCGCAATTTCAGAATAATCCCCCGAACGCTGATCCTCGTTCATAACTGCCAATGCAATGGGGGTTCCGGTGGTTCTTCCCTCAAAGGTTCCGGACAATATTCGCACTGTATCCCCTTCCCTGCGCTGGGTTGTAAATTTTGACTGTCCGGGCTTTCTTCTGTCCATAAATATCTGTATATCTTCTTCACTCAGCATAATTCCTGCAGGACATCCGTCAATAACCGCTCCCAGTCCCGGTCCATGGGATTCTCCCCATGTTGTTATCCTGAAAAAATTTCCAAACGTAGATCCGGCCATAGTATACTTCCTTTCATTGTAATCCAGTCTACATTTTAGTTGATTAATGCCTTTAAAGTCAATACTTTATTCATTATGCTATTGAAAAATGATACAAGTGTATATATAATGACATTATCTACATATAAAAAGGAGAGTAAAAATGTTAAACACACCTGAATTTACAAATGAATTCGATCAGAATGAGGTGCAGCAGAATAAAGTTACAGCTATCCTTGGATATATTCCGCCACTTTTCTTTATTCAGCTCATCACAGCCAAGGATTCCAAGTATGCAAGATTCCATGCCAATCAGGGACTTATTCTGCTGATTGCCTATGTTGCATTAAGCATTGTTGTTACTATCTTTTCAACAATCTTTAATCTTATTCACTTAGGTTTCCTCTCTTACTTATTGAGTCTTACAGAGGTTGTTCCCGTTCTTTTATCTGTTTTCGGTATTGTGTACACAGCAAAAGGACGCACAAGAGAGCTTCCTGTAATAGGAAAATTCAGAATACTCAAATAATTCATCGAATTCATAAAAATCTGGGGAACAATCCCCGGATTTTTAGTTTATTTTTCTTTCAGACTGTTATTGAGATTTCCTAATACAGGCTCATAATCCGAATAAGAATATGCCTGAAGTTTAATCTGCGCAGTATCACCTACTTCTACATCCGCTATATACCTGTCAGACAGATATCCCTGAAAAATATATTCGGAATCACCGGGTACTATGACAAACAGCTTCTGCCCTCCGGACACTGTCTCTCCTGCATACCCTGCATCAGAGGATAAAATATACCCTGTGACGGGTGACTTCAACGTCATTTTATCCGCCATATGCTGTTTATTCCTAAGTTCAGTCCTGCACTCATATATATTTTCATTAACGGAAAAAAGTAAATCATTCTGTGTTTCAAGGAATTTCAGTTTGTAGGGATATAATCTTGCCAAAATATGTGCAGTGTACATCTTTTAGGGCATGATTTTCCGAAGTCAAGTTTCCCTAACTGTATGATAAGGTAAGTTACGGTTGTATTTCAGAGAAAGAAGAATATGACCGTAAGAAAAAGGCGTCTGCTACGGTTATATTTCAGAGAAATAAGAATATGACCGTAAGAAAAAGGCGTCTGCTATGGTTATATTTCAGAGAAAGTAGAATATGACCGTAAGAAAGAGTTGATGATTACGGTTATATTTCAAAGTATGCAAGATACAATCGTAAATAAAGGTTGTCTGCTACGGTTACATTTTAGAGGAAGTAACGAAGAACCGTAAGAAGGAGCTATTTGTTACGGTTATATGCCAGAGAAAGAAAAATACAACCGTAAAAATGGAATAATTGTGATTAGCTAAGAGGTGGTAACTTGCGTATACTGTGAACCAGCACTGGTGTACCGGTCTTATGTAGAGAGTTGAAATACCAAAATTCAGTTCTGCCATATCCGTTTGAGACTATGAAATAAAGTCTGTAAATTAGATCTTCTATGATAATGATACGGCTG
>JBJEND010000233.1:0-6284 GCA_051880015.1 Butyrivibrio sp.
CTTTAGTTTTTTCTTAGCGTGGCGGATAACAGTCTGGGTTACTTTTCCGGAAACTCCCATTACCACTATGGTACTGATAACCGTAATACAGATGTACGGGATCCACTGTGCCTTAATAAGTCCCCATGCTTCCATTACCCCCACCGCAGGGGGGATAAACATTACAGGCATTATATCCACGAGAAAGTGCCCTGCATCCTTAACGGAATCCAATGGTATTATTTTAAATAAAAGGCATAAAAACATTATTACTATTCCATATATGCTGGCCGGTACCGGTAAAGGGATTATATAGTTCAACAACTCGCCCGCAAAAGATACCAGCAGAATTATTCCAAATTGCTTAAGATACTTCATTATGTCCTCCTATGTCTGCATTACAACTGATATACTAGCACAACACCATAAAAAAAGACAGATAAAATTTTATCTGCCTAAATATATGGAAAGAAATTACAATATGATAAAAGCCTCAGGAATCCCCGAGGCCACATATGCGGATAACAGGAGTTGAACCTGCACGTCTGTTGACACCAGAACCTAAATCTGGCGCGTCTGCCAATTCCGCCATATCCGCAAAACTTTCTTATTAATAATAAATAAGAAAATTTATACTGTCAAGTAATTATTTGTTGAGCAGCTCCTCTGCATAGTATACGGACTGCATGGCATCTTTACCGTAAAAATCCGCTCCTATCATATCGGCATACTCCTGTGTAAGGACTGCTCCTCCCACCATGATTTTACACCACGGAGCTTCTTTGCGGAGCTGCTTTATGGTTTCTTCCATGCTTACAACCGTGGTAGTCATAAGTGCACTTAACCCCACTAAAGGAGCATGGGTCTTAACCACTGTCTCTACAACTTTTTCCGGAGCTACATCCTTACCTAAATCAATTACATCATATCCGTAATTTTCCAGAAGAACTTTTACTATATTTTTACCTATATCGTGGATATCCCCCTTAACCGTAGCAATAACGATTACGGCTTTTTTCTCCTGAGGTGCTCCGTTTTTAAGAATATATTCTTTAATAGCCTCAAAGCCTGCCTTGGCAGCTTCTGCACTCATCAGAAGCTGGGGAAGAAAAACAGTTCCTTTTTCAAAGCCTTTTCCCACAGTATCCAGTGCAGGAACCAGAATTGTATTAATGACTTCCATGGGCTGCATCTGCAAAAGAGCCTCTTCTGTAGCCCTATGGGCTTTTTCTTTAAGTCCTTTTACAATACAGTCCCCCAGAGACATTGTGCCGGTATCTGATGAAGCAGGATGTGGGGCAGAAACATTGGTGCCCATACCTGCATCCCCTGCAGGCACTGCGTATTTTGCCACATAAGAACTGCACTGGCCATCATAGCCTCCCAATACTTTATAGGTATCATATGCCTGCATCATGGCCTTGGAATTAGGATTGATAATTCCGGCGGAAAGTCCGGCCTGCATTGCCATGGTATAAAATGTTGCGTTAATAAGTTCACGCTGGGGAAGCCCAAAGGATATATTGGATACGCCCAGGACGGTTCTTCCGCCTCTGTCTTTAACAGCCTTTACCGTACCAAGGGTAACCTCGCCTGCATGGTCATCCGTACTCATGGTCATTGTAAGGGCATCGATAACAATATCTTTAGCCGGTATGCCATACTCTGCAGCGGTTGCATATATTCTGTCCGCAATGGCAAGTCTGCCCTCCACCGTATCCGGAATACCGTTTTCATCCAGAGTAAGGCCTACAACTACTCCACCGTATTTTTTAACAATGGGGAAAATCTGCTCCATTACTTCTTTCTTACCATTTACGGAATTAACCATGGCTTTACCGTTATATATCCTCAATGCCTTTTCCATGGCCTCAACATTGGTGGTATCAATCTGGAGAGGAAGGGGAAGAATGCTCTGAAGCTCATACACAGTATCCCTCATCATGGCGGGTTCATCAATTTCCGGCAGTCCCACATTAACATCCAGAATATGTGCTCCGGAATCCGACTGTTTTACCCCCTCCTCCAGAATATATTCCATATTGTGATCCCGTAAAGCCTGTTTAAATTTGGACTTTCCGGTTGGATTAATTCTCTCTCCGATAATTACAGGTGCATCACCTATAATAACGGTCTGGGAGCCGGAAGACACCATAGTAATATCTTTATCCGTAAGAGGTTTAGGTGTTATATCCCTGCACTTATCCACCAGTGCCCTGATATGGTCCGGTGTGGTTCCACAGCAGCCTCCGGCAAGCCATGCGCCTTTTTGTATGATTTCATACATATCTTCGGCAAATTCTTCAGGCGTTACATCAAATACGGTATGCCCGTTCTCGCTTCTTGGGAGTCCTGCATTAGGATTAATAATCAGCGGAATTGAGGCATATTCTGTAAGTTCTTCAAAGATAACCTTCATCTGCTTAGGACCCAGACCGCAGTTAATACCCAGGGCATCCACTCCAAGGCCCTCTAACAGCGCCACAACTCCCGAAACAGAAGCTCCGGTAAGCATCTTCCTGCTCTCATCGAAGATAACCGTAGCCATCACAGGAAGGGATGAATTCTCTCTGGCCGCAAGCACTGCCGCTTTAAGCTCATAAGTATCACTCATGGTCTCTATGAGAATCAAATCAGCGCCTGCTGCCGTTCCGATTTTTACAATTTCTCCAAAGGCTTCAACGGCTTCTTCAAAATCCAAAGTTCCCATGGGCTTTAATAATTTACCCAGAGAGCCGATATCAAGCGCCACATACGCCTGTCTTCCCGAAAGCTCCACTGCTTTTCTTGCATTACGTATTCCCGCAGTAATAATTTCCTGCAAATCCGCACCGAATTTATATCGGTTTGCCCCGAAAGTATTGGCAAGAATAATATCCGCACCTGCTTTTGCGTATGCTTTATGAATATTTATTACAGTGTCAGGGTTATTGATGTTCCAGGTCTCCGGAAGTTCTCCCGGCTTAAGTCCTGCCTCCTGTAAAAGAGTACCCATTCCACCGTCAAAAAATATGATTCTTTTACCTAATTCATTAAGAATATTCATACTGTATTCCTTTTCAGCTTTCTCTGCGAAAATCGCAGTTTATTTTATCACAGGCCTCACAGCCTTCTATGTGGCATCTGTTATTTTCCCTGCTTATTCCCATTATGGCAGTGACCGATTTCTCAGGAATCATTACGCCACCGTCAGAAAGATATACCCCTATGGTTTTATGGGCATTCAGAAGCTTTAGCACAGCTTTCTGATGCTCAAGGGATAAATCCCCATATCCCGGACTGAATCGCGGTCTTAAATAAAGCCCTTCGGGAGCCAGTTGTTCTTCAATATTAAGCTGGCACTGATTGCAGTAATCCTCTATCATGGCGGCGCCGCATGCCTGCAATACGGCGGCACGGCTTACGGAAAGCTTACCGTATCTGTTCATCAGCATGTCCGGTGCTGTTCCCAGTGTAGCCGCAAACAATATAATCTCACCGCAGCCTCTCAAATTTTTGGAAAGATTTCTGCTGTGCATATTGAGCCCTTCAGCCATGATATAATCCTCCGGGGTAATATTAATCCCCATTCTGCGGTATACATGTCTGGGTGCGGCAGCTTTTTCCATCATGTCGGAACATTCATGTATAAGCTCCATAGTCCTCTCATCGGGAATATTTCTTCCGAATCCGAGATAACGGATTATTTCTTTTTCTGTAATCATATTGCTCCTACTATTTGATAATTTCAGAAATATTTTTCATTATTCCCTCTGCAACTTCAGGCTTATTCATGGAATATACATGAATATGACGTATGCCGTTGGCTACAAGGTCAATTATCTGATCTGTTGCATAGGCTATTCCGGCCTGCTGCATTGCCGCCGGATTGTCCCCGAAATGATCCACAAGATTCCGGAAGCGTTCCGGCATATTGGTTCCCGAAAGGGCACAGGCAGTTGACACCTGGCTTGCTCTTGTAATAGGCATTATTCCGGGAATTACAGGAACAGTTATACCCTTTTCCCGTATTCTGTATAGAAAATTAAAGAAAATATTATTATCGAAAAACATCTGAGTGGTAAGGAATTCACATCCTGCATCAACCTTTTTCTTAAGATTAATGATATCTTCTTTTTTGTTGGTGGCCTCCACATGTCCTTCCGGATAGCATGCCCCGCCAATACAAAAATCACCGTACTGTCTGATATCTTCCACCAGCTCGGAAGCATAACGGTAATCAATAAACGGATCTCCTTCACTGTTTTTGGGTCTGTCTCCCCGGAGGGCAAGTATATTTTCAATTCCTGCTGCCTTCATTTCCCCGAGGATTCTGTGTATGTCTGATTTAACGGCACCAACACAAGTAAGATGGGCAATGGCATTTATTCCGAATTGCTTCTGTATGCCCGAAGCTATTTTAACGGTATTGTCCCGTGTACTTCCGCCGGCTCCGTAAGTAACACTGATATAATCCGGTCTGAGTCCTGCCACATCATAAGCAGCCCTTTCTACCTGTTCATAGTTAGTATCTGTTTTAGGAGGGAACACCTCAAAGGATAATGTAACCCTGTCGCTTGTTAAAATGTCTCTTATTTTCATAATAAATCTCCGTTTAATATTAATTGCTGTTCTTTATCACATATCTTGTTAACCCTTCCGTCCCGAAAGGTATATGCCTCCCCATAAAGCACTGCACTACCCTTATCCAGCATGATATACGAGCCGTCTGTCAGTGCAATGAACGGCCTGTTATAACTGTCCTTTATAAGGATGTCGCTCATATTCATTCCGTCCAGAATTACATCCTTTATGTACTGATAATGGGGAAGTACATTAATATCCGTGAGTCCGAGCCCCGGAATATAACGCTTATAATCCCGGTCAGATGCTTCTCCCGGAAGCTCCGGGCAGGCATATACCGTCTTTGCACAATTCATGGTTCCGGCACTTATTCCGATAATCAGCCCTTTATACTCACTAATATATGATTTCAGGTTCACTTCCCTGAAAAATTTATTCTGTGTAGGTACATGTCCGCCGGAAAGGATTACAAATCCCGCTTTGTCCAGCAGGACTTTAAGTTCATCCCGGTTTCTGTAATCATATACATATATATCAGACACATTAATTTCACTCATGGCATAGGATTCTTTCATATCACTGCACATACTGTCATTATTGTCAAAATCCTCCGGTGACGCTGCAATAACCAGCCCGAAAAAGCCTTCCGGAATGGCTTTTTTCAAACGCTCTCTCCAGCAATTATCCTCTGATATTGCTTTTGGATGGAATTTACCGTTGTCAAAATAATTTTCCCCCATTGTACTTGTAAGAAATATCATAAGTTCCTGCCTTTCCAATATCTAAAATATTAATTATCACAATCAGCTTTTTATTCTGATGTATGCCGCAATAATATGATTTCTCAAAGCTCTCCAGATTATGGACAATCTTCTTTCAAAACGGTTCATTCTGTATGTGCCCAGTTTTATATGCTTGTCCAGAAGCCTTACATGCTCTGCTGTATATTCCTTGCCCCTGCTTCCTGTTAAAACACCGGTATTGGAATCCCGTCTCACTCTGAAAGCGCTTAATTTTTCCTTAATTACGGCTACATCCCCCAGTGAGGACAAAGAAAGCCACAAATCAAAATCCAGAATATACGGAATTACCGGGTCAAAGCCTCCCGTCCGTTCAAAATCTTCTCTTCGAAACATTGCGCATACCGGATTTCCGAAAAAATTATTCAGCATAACGGATTTTTTGGCTATTTTATGTCCCGAGAAAATACCTTCCTTCGGCCAGTGGGCATAGGCACCTATTACTTTATTATCATTATCAACTAAATCGCATCCTGCCACCACCAGTTTCACCCGGGGATTCTCTTCTAATATTTTAATACTTTTTTCTATACATTCCTCATATATAAAATCATCTCCGGGAATAAGTTTTACATATTCCCCTTTGGACTCCCGGATACATTTATTCCAATTACCGGTCATTCCCAGATTTTCTTCATTACAGATGAGCCGCACCCTGGTATCTTTAATCGCCCGGACCACTTCCACAGTGTTATCCGAAGAATGATCATCCACAACAACTACCTCTATATTGGAGTAGCTCTGATTTAAAATGGACTGAATAGTTTTACTTATATATTTTTCACCGTTATATGCGGGTATACACACACTTACCAATTTGTTCATAATGCCCTCATTTTCGTCTTTTGTGTGATATTATACCACTTTAGACATTTCTTTACAAACTTCATTTGCTCAAAAATGAAAAAAGAAGTCCTGTCCGGAAACACCCCTTTTGTAAAC
>JBJEND010000234.1:0-6283 GCA_051880015.1 Butyrivibrio sp.
TTCGGTTTCTCCCACTGCAACAGGTCTTGTGCTTCTGATTATGATAAATACAAGAAGCCCTGCAATAAGAACCGCAAGTATAATCTGCAAAACAAAGAAAGGTGATGTGGAAGACTTTTCTTTATCGTAGAAAATATATTTTTCATAGCCGATTATGGAAATATCACCCGCTGCAATTCCTGTTCCCATGGAAACCACATCCACAAACTGTCCGTCCACCTCCAATGGAACAGCTTCACTATTGGCTGCCTTAAACTGCTCCCAGGTCATATCACCAAGTATTCCCTGTTCCTGTGCATCTTCTTCATGAAGCACTTTATATTTCATGGCTACAATGGATACACTGGACTCATCGTATTTTATATTGCCGGATGCTTTTGTGGTAGTGGTAACCGTCTCATCCTGTAACCAGTCATACTCCGACAATGAATATGTAGATGTGCTTCCGTCTGCATTCTGAATTAAGTACTGTGTATCATCATCATTGGATTCAGTACCGGCAATTCCTCCTGCATCGGTAAGCGCTCCCTCTGAATTAATCACATAGCTGTGGGAGGGAAGTCCCTGTTCCGTTCCATCCGGTGCTTTGTACACATGCTCAATAATTTCTACATTGTCAAAATCCACTGAAAGATTAGGTGACACTATAACCTCGCTGTACAGCTTGGTACCCAGAAGAAGCTGTTCAGCCTTGGCAATAATGGCATTCTCAAACTGTGCCTGTACTTTCTGACTTGCAGTGGACATAGGAGAGCCGTTTGTGCTGCCTCCGTAATACAAAAGATTGGCATTACTGTCCATGACAACAACTTTATTGGTATTATTGCTTCCCACAAAATTGGCAAGCATAAGTCCGATTGCTTCGGCCTGCTCTCCTGAAAGTTCCTTCGTAAGTGTAAGCTCGGCAGTTATGGAAGCGTCTTCATTCTCGGTAAAAATAGTATTATCCGATTCGGGGAAATTAACTGTTACCCTTGCTTCCTTTATTCCGTCAATAGCTTCCAGATCCTTGGCAAATTTGGATTCAAGATACGCTTTGTATTTTCGTTCCTTATCCGCTGCCGTTGAGGTAAAGCCTCCGTCAATGGCATCCTGAAGGGAATATCCTTCAGCGGATATATTATTGGAGCCGAGAATAAGCTTTGCCTCCACATAATCTGCTTCATCTACCGTAACCACATAATCCGAAGAAATCTGACAGCTTATGCCTCCGTCCGCCAGAAGAGTACGTACTTCCGTGGCTTCAGAAGCCGATTCGCATTCTCTCAATACAATGGTTTCTTTTCTGGTAAAAACCACTGCCAGTACAATTATAGTGATAACAATCGCCGCAAAGATGGAAATGAATAAGATTCTTTGTGTCTTATTAAACTTATTCCAAAATTCTTTTATTCGATTTAAAATTTGTTTTAGTCTGTCCTGCATCGTATATCTCCCGGATTATAAGAACTAAACCTGCATATTCATAATTTCTTTGTAAGCACTTAATAACTGGTTTTTGATGGCAACCGTATACTGAAGGGAAAGATTGGCTTTCTGTTCGATAACGGCAAGCTCATGGGTGTTGGTAAGCTCTCCTGTTGCAAAGGCAACTTCGGCTCTCTGGGCATCCTGTAAATAATTATTAGTGCTTGTAACCATATTAACTGCAGCATTGTATATTCCGTCAAAGGTACCTGCATCCTCTGTTCTTCCCGAAGAAACAGCCGGAGCATCATTCCTTACAACATTCTTAATAGCACCGGATGTAACATTTATCAGTGATGAAATATTACTCATATTGATTTATCTCCTGTTATTCCATTAATTTCAAACCTGCAGAAGCAAGATTTTTGCTTGCCTCAAAGGCTGTTGCATTGGCCTCATAGGATCTGGTGGCATCAATTAAATCCGTCATCTCAGTCACCACATTTACATTGGGATATGTAACGTAACCGTTCTCGTCCGCATCCGGATGTGACGGATCATACACAATATTCATGTCAGTATCTGTATCTTTAACAATAGCCGTTGCCTTAACACCGTTACTTACCCCGCCGATAGTTCTGTTTAAAACATCTCCAAAGGAATGGGTCGGGGTAACCTTCTGGGTAAGAACCACATTCTTACGCACATATGCACCGCCCTCTTTGGTTCTGGTAGTATTGGCATTGGCAATATTTTCCGAAATAACATCCATTCTCAATCTCTGCGCGGTCATACCTGAGGCATTGACATTCATACCTGAAAAAATAGCCATATCTGTTCATCCTTTCATACTATACTGTAAAATAAACCGGTGTTATGTAGTGGTAAGCGCACTCTTAATCCGATTAAAGTTCTGGGTTATACTGTCAGTAACTCCCTGGTAGTATAACTGGTTGGAAGCAAGTTCAACTTCTTCCGTATCAATATCCACATTATTACCGTCAATACGGTAAGACATACCGGAATTATCCGTATACACTGTTGGTGCAACATGCCTGTAGTCAATATTGCGCACTGTCTGTGTAAGTGATCTGGAAGACGACCCTGCCTTCGCTACGGCATTGGACAGGACAGATTCAAAGCTCACATCCTGACGCTTGTAATTAGGCGTGTCCACATTGGCAATGTTACTGCTGATAACTTCATTTCTCTTCCAGGAATAATCAGCAGAGGCCTTTAAAAGATCAACATACGCAAACGCTCCTGAATTAATCATACTATTTTCTCCTTTCACGACCGCATCCGTGCAATGATAGTATATTATCCCATATTTTCTATTATATGTATTTCAACGAAAAAGTAAAGTAAAAACTACACTATATTGTGTTTTTTTAACAAAATAATCACAATATTTAGGGATTCGTACAAAATACAAAAAATCGCCATATCAAGAGATACGGCGATTCCATTCACTCACAGGTTATTTTTAATTTTATTTAACTCATCGAAAACCACATCATTGAGTACCTTGATATATGTACCCTTCATCCCTGATGATCTGGATTCAATTACTCCCGCACTTTCAAATTTTCTAAGTGCATTAACTATTACCGAGCGGGTAATTCCCACCCTGTCTGCAATACGGCTTGCTACCAGAACCCCTTCACTGCCCTCCAGCTCATCAAAAATGTGAATGACAGCCTCTAATTCAGAGTATGACAGGGTACTGATGGCGGATTGAACTATATGAACCTTCCGGTCCTCTTCTGCATTCTCTTCATTAACAGAGCGCATCATCTCCAGTCCGACTACTGTTGTACCATATTCACACAAAATAATATCATCAATCTCATACCGGCTGTCCACCTTATACATAAATAAGGTTCCGAACCTCTCTCCCGCTATATCTATGGGAGCAATTATTGCCTGATACTTATCGGAGTACCCTTCTTTAAAACCAAGCGTTATAAGATTAACATTCTCCTTCGTGGACAGGACATTGAGAAGTCTCTCATTAAAAAGTCTGTCTACAAATCCTCCCACCTTATCCTGAATAAGCTCCGTAATTTCCTCAATACCGCTGACTGTGCTAACTCCCAGAACCTTGCCCTTCTTACTGATAACCAGAACATTGGAAGCAAGTATTTCGCTCATAACACGGCAGATATCATTAAAAACTACTTTATGCGAATTGTTGTTGTGTAACAGCTTGTTAATCTTACGGGTCTTGTCAAGTAACTCAACACTACTCATAATAATCCGTCCTTAACAAATATATCTGACAAAATTCACGCAAATCAACTAGATATATAAATTTTATCACACACAACTGTTAAATTCAACAAGTTTTCTGATTTTTTACAAACCCACACTGCTCATTGGAACAGAGAAGCTTATTGCCTTTTTCCACCATGTAACTGCCACATTCACTGCATTTCTCCGTGGATGGCTTATTCCATGACATAAAATCACATTCCGGATTATCACATCCATAATATCTTCTGCCCTTTTTGGTCTTAAGAATAACCACCTCTTTGTTGCACTTAGGGCAGGGAACGCCGGCTTTCTCCAGATAAGGCTTGGTATTACGGCATTCAGGAAAGCCGGGACATGCCAGGAACTTACCGTGGGGGCCATATTTAATTACCATGTTACGTCCGCAGTTCTCGCAGACAACATCCGTTACTTCATCTTCTATTTTAACATTTTCCAGTTCTTTTTCGGCATTCTTAACCGCTTCATCCAAATCAGGATAAAAATTGCTGACAACTGTTTTCCAATTAACGTTTCCTTCTTCAACCATATCCAGAAGCGACTCCAGATTAGCGGTAAAATTAACATCTACTATGGAAGGAAAGGACTGGAGCATTATTTTATTCACAGCTTCTCCCAGTTCGGTTACAAAAAGATTTTTCTGCTCTTTTATTACATATCTTCTGGCTACTATAGTGCCGATGGTAGGGGCATAGGTAGACGGTCTTCCTATTCCCAGTTCTTCCAGTGCTTTAACCAATGATGCTTCCGTATAATGAGCCGGAGGCTGGGTAAAATGCTGCCTGTTATCAAAATCCACCGGTGTAAGTACAGAATTCTCATTAAGTGAATTAATCATGACAGAATCTGATTTTTCATCATCATCTGAAATATACACTGACATATAACCTTCAAATTTTATTTTGGAGGCTGATACGCCGAAACGATATTTTCCTGCACCTATTTTCACGCTTACTGTCTCATATACTGCATTAGCCATACGGCTTGCGGTAAAGCGCTTCCATATAAGCTGATACAGTCTGAACTGGTCTCTGGAAAGAGAATCCTTAATTTCAGACGGAATCAGAGTAATATCCGTAGGACGGATTGCTTCATGGGCGTCCTGAATCTTTTTAGAAGTTTTTTTATTTTCTTCCGGAGCTGTATAAAACTGTTCTCCGTAGGTATTGAGAATAAATTCCCTGGCCATACGGTCTGCTTCGTCTGAAATACGGGTTGAATCCGTACGCAGATATGTGATGATACCCACTGTACCATGTCCCTTGATATCCACACCTTCATACAACTGCTGTGCAATTCTCATTGTTTTCTGTGTGGAAAAATTAAGGGTCTTGGAAGCTTCCTGCTGAAGGGTACTGGTAGTAAAAGGCAGTGGTGCTTTCTTGATGCGTTCTCCTGTCTTAACCTCGGTAACTTTAAAGGTGCTGCCCTTTAATTCTTCCATAATGGCATTAACCTGTTTTTCATCGGAAACGGATATTTTCTCCCCCTCTACTCCAAGGAATTTGGCTGTAACCGGTTTTTTCTCTCCCTGTACATTGAGGATGGCATCTATTGTCCAATACTCTTCCGGAATGAAAGCATTTATTTCGTCTTCTCTGTCACAGATAATTCTAAGTGCCACTGACTGAACTCTTCCGGCGGAAAGTCCTCTCTTTACCTTTGCCCAAAGCAAAGGACTTATCCTGTAGCCCACCATTCTGTCCAGAATACGTCTGGACTGCTGTGCATCTACAAGGTTCATATTTATTTTACGCGGTTCTTTTATGGATTCTTTTACGGCTTTTTTGGTTATTTCATTAAAACTGATTCTGTTAATCTGACTTTCATCCAGTTTCAAAGCATTGGCAAGATGCCATGAAATTGCCTCTCCTTCACGGTCAGGGTCGGTTGCAAGATAGACTTTGTCTGATTTTTTAACAAGTCTTTTAAGATTCGCCAGAACGTCACCCTTACCCCTGATGGTAATATACTTGGGTTCAAAATCTCCATCCACATCTATTCCCAGTGAACTTTTGGGCAAATCTCTCACATGTCCGTTGGATGCCGCCACTTCATAATTATTTCCCAGAAATTTTTTGATTGTCTTAACCTTTGCAGGTGATTCCACAATAACCAGATATTTTGCCATAAATAACCTCCGCTATCTAATCCTTACATAGAAATTCTTGCTGATTTCCTTAATATATCCCTTTAATTCCAGACTAAGAAGCCACGTCAGGACCTCTCCCGGGGCAATATCCAGAGCCTCCGTTAATGTGTCCAGACTTGTGGGTACAAAGTCCAGTAACAAACTATACAACATTTTTTCTTCCCTTGCAAGACTAAGATTGTTTTTTTCTTCTATTTTATTATGTGATACCTCAAATCCCATGTCCTCCAATATGGTGTCAAAGGACAGCATTATTTCGGCTCCCTCCTGTATCAGCCGGTTACATCCAATGGATGTATCATCCCCTATTCTTCCCGGAACTGCATATACATGACGGTTTTGGGACAGGGCATGGGATACGGTTATAAGGCTTCCGCTGTGTTCCCCTGCTTCCACCACCACTATTCTGTCTGAAAGTCCGCTGATGATGCGATTTCTTAATGGAAACAT
>JBJEND010000235.1:0-6267 GCA_051880015.1 Butyrivibrio sp.
CTGCATGATTGCTTAATAATATGGTCTAATGCCATCTGCCACACCTCCTATGCCAGCTTCTTCATCTTTCTAATTGCCATCATAGCCAACTGTTCATAGCCCTTGGCATTTGCCTTAACATCCAGTATATAAGTAATATTGCTCTGCGAGAGTCCTCCAAACAACTTCATTACTGACGCCCCGCCTCCTACAAATACAATAGGTGTTGTAGATAAGTTGTATCCATACTCTCTGATTGAGTTATATACCTTCTCACAAAAGGCTTCGATTTCTGCTTTCGCAATGTCGTAATACTTTCTGTCAATCTCACATCTGCCAAACCTCATAATATCCTGAATAAAAGACTCATCCAATTCACCATTCAACTGTCTTACACACTGCTCATTGATGGTTCTCATACAAGTTATCAGACCCTTGGGAATAGTTACGCATTTTGATTCGTCCGGAACCTTATCTACAACTGGCATTATATCAATCGTCCATGACCCGATATCAACTATCAAGGTTTTCTTATTGAAAGTCTGAAGCTTATCCGCAACTGCCGCATAGCATTGTGGAAATACTGCAACATTTTCAATTACCACATGATACCTGATATTCTCAAACAGAAACTCGATATCCCTTTCCGCTGTAAGATACTTAATAAAGTCTGACTTCTCACTGCCAAATCGTGTCAGTGGCAAACCTACCGCCAAGAGCACCTTTGCTTCACATAAGCCCCTTCGTCTTAATTCCTTCGCAACCGCTGCCAGAGTCAAAAGATAAAATGTATCATCCTCTGTCTTTGTGCTTTTTACTTCCTGTCTGTTGCCTCCGACCTTGTAATATCTTCCTTTATACTCAAGAACGCCATCATATAATGCGGGTTCAGTTGTGATTTCCTTCACGCCGGTAACGAATACCTGTGAAGAGGTTTTAATATTACTCCAGCCGTGGTCAATACCAATTACTTCGATTTTGTTATTCATCGTCTGCTTCCTCCTTAATCTAAGTTAGTTTTCCATGGCAAATCAATAAAAAAGTAGGACTACGATTAGCCTGACTCACACTTTGAGTCCGAAAAACTAACTTAGTCCTACCAAAATAATGGTTATTCAGTTATTTGTACTTCACGAAACTGGTGTACAGGAAATAGTAGTTTCCATTACACGAACAAGATAGCTCGTGTGAGAATGTCATTAAAGTCTTCCCTTTGAAAACACCCTGACTGCTCGTGTCATACTAATGCATTTTGCTCTCGATTTGAGTTAATTCCGGCGCCGTCCTAACCCTTTTCGCACATGAAAAATGCGATTTTTTTATAGGACTAAATTAGCTGAAACCCGCTTAAATACTGGCTTTCTTCTAACCTAACATTAGTATAACTTGAGCACCTGTCGCTTTCATTATTATATTTCCTCCATTTCCATTCATTTCATATTTCTATGATTCGATAAATTCAAATCTCTGGATATGGAGTTAGTATGTGGAAAAAACAAAAGAATTATGCACGGCAGTTTAATGTCACTTATACAGATTTAGATGTTTTCCTGTTTTAAAGACAAATACAAAAACTGACATATAATATTTTCACATTCCCATTGACCATATAACAAAATTTGTGTATAATTTTGTTATGGATAAGGAGGTGTCCATTATGCCAACAATCAAATCAAGCGCTGATTTAAGAAATAACTACAACGAAATCTCTACATTTTGTCATAGTTATCCTGAACCAGTTTTTATTACAAAGAATGGAAAAGGCGACCTTGCTGTTATGAGCATTGAAGCCTACGAAGAATTAACCGGTCGCTTTGAATTATATAGCCAGATTAAAGAAGGTATGGATGATATTGCTTCCGGCAATACCCGCTCTTTTGCTGAAGCAATGGCTGATATCCGGAGCAAGCGCCACGGATGAGTTATTTAATTCATATCACAGCTACCGCAGAACGTGACATCATACAAGCTGCTGACTACATCGAATTTACCCTTAAAAATCCAACTGCCGCAGAACATCTGCTCGATGTAGCAACAGAACAAATCAATTCATTGGCAGATTTGCCGGAAAAGTTTTGTCTTGTAAATGATCCTGTTTTAGCCGGCTGGGGAATCCGATTTATTTTAGTCAATAATTACCTTGCGTTTTATACAATTGATAAAGAAAAGCAAATAGTGATTGTTGTGCGATTTTTATACCGAAAAAGCAACTGGAATTCCATTCTTCGTCAGGGATTTTCCCTTATTTAAGGAATCTGTCACACAGATTCCTTTTTTAATACGTCGCTTTATTAGGTCTAAATATGTTTTAAAAATAACTGTATCCGCCGTTAATATCAATATTAGAGCCGTTAATATACTGATTGTTAATTATTTCCATACACAATCCGGCAATTTCTTCTGCCTCCCCGAATCTGTGCAATGCAATTTTCTTATTGATTCTGTCAAAACTTTCACTGCTTCTGGTATTATGATACGGAGTGTTGATAAATCCGGGGCATACGGAATTGACCGTTATACGCCTGTCGGCAAAATATTTCACCAGGGAATTGGCAAGGGCATTCACTGCCGATTTGGATACATTGTATGCCAGGGATGTACTGTGAGCATATTTACCCATAACAGAACCCATTAGAATAATCCTTCCGTCATTATCCCTTATATTTTCACTAAGACGCTGTACTATATAAAAAGGGACATTCAGATTAATGTTCATAACTTTTTCCCATGAATCTTTTGAAATTTCGCCAAAAGGACTTTTTTCGGTGATGCCGCAATTTAATACCAGCACATCAATTTCTTTGGTATGTTCCAATATCTCATCGCAAAATTCCATTGCATTTTCATAGTTGCTCAGGTCTTTTTTAATACAGATAAATCTGTCATTAAATTCTCCGTTCTTTTCCGTAAAATCTATACAGGAATCATCATCATTTGCATAATTAATAAATACAAAATATCCTGCTTGCAAAAGTCTCTCTGCAACTGCCCTGCCTATTCCTTTAGTTGAGCCGGTAACTACTGCATATTTCATCTCTGTCATACCTCACTTGGCTTGAATGACGGCATAAGCTGCAGTTTAAACAGATTAGCAGCGTGCATTCTGTCAATTTTAGCCTTGATTTCCTCATCATCTATTACGCCTTCTCTGATATATCTGTCCAGTACCGCATAGGTAAAGCCCAGATTGTCTTCATCTGTCTTTCCGCAAAGACCGTCAATAGGTTTTTTATTGACTAATTCCTCCGGCAGTCCCAGAACTGTTCCTATCTTTTTAATTTCCTGAACCGTAAGATTGGCCAGAGGGCTGAAATCTCCTGCTCCGTCACCATATCTTGTGGCATAGCCTACCCAGTCTTCAGAAAGGTTACATGTATTGGCCACTCTGCCGTTATTGCACTGGGAAACAGCATACAGAACGGACATCCTGATTCTCGGCGGAAGATTAATCCCTGCCTGTCCGCTAAATTCCATCTCTGCTGATATCTGCTTCTTAACTGCTTCAACAGCTTCGAATATATTAATGGTAAAATTCTTAATTCCAAGATGCTTAACCAGAAGCTGCGCACAATCAATATCACTCTGTACACCACATGGCATAAGTACTCCGATAACCCGGTCCCGGCCAAGAGCTTCCACGCAAAGTGCCGCTGTAACAGAACTGTCTTTGCCCCCTGAAATTCCCACAACAGCATTACAGTCTTTACCATTTTCCTCAAAAAATTTTCTAATCCATTCTACACATTCATTTTTGGTTTTTTCTGCATCAAACATCTGCCTTTACCTCCTTAAAAACTACTTAATTTTAATGGATTCATCTCCGGGATTAAATGTAATTATATATGTCCCGGAGGAAAGCACAACATTTCCATGGTCTCCTGTACCCATCGTTCCTGCAGCAGTATATGAAACAACCTCTTCGCTTCCGTACCACAGGCCTGCATCGCCGTCTACTCCGTTATTAATTTTCCACTCAGAGCTTTCATTAAGTTTAAGGGTATAAGAGTAAGTTTTTGAAGATGAATTATATACCATCTCATATCTGTCGTCAATATTCCAGCCGGTAAAGGTTCCTCTTATATAAAAAGGCTGTACCGTAACAGATGAGCTGTATTCATTGATTTTGGATATGTATTTGTTATATGCCGCCATTTTAGCATCTGCATATTCTTTAAAGGAAGCATTTTTATTATTGGAATTAAGTCCGTTGGATGTGGTGTTGCTGAAAGTAAAATTATATCCTTCGGCATTATGATAATTTCCTGACGGCTTGGTATCACTACTGTAATTATTATATGCTTTATTATAATATTTATCAAAATTAGCTGTAGTAAGCCAGTTACCCGCTGCTATTTTCTTCAGGGCTTCTCCAAATTCCGATACATAATATCCACCCTCATCTACAGTATATATGTACAACGGATTCGGTTGTCTTGAATTGGCACCGGCTGCATATTTACTAAAAGGATTAATATCTGTCATACCATCCCCGCTGGGATTCCATCCACTGGTGACTCCAAAACATCTGTCAAGGTCGTAAGGAATAAATACAACCTTTCCGGAGCTCTTTAAGAAATAAATATAGTAATTATTATAATTATTTCTTAAATCATCCGGGCTTCCAATAAAATATGAAACTGCTTCATATTTCAGGAAATAATCCATATCTATCACGTTGGCAAGGGCTTCCTTAGACGGATTTCCGCCGTTCAACACATTAATCAGATTCTTTAACTGCGTATTTTGTGAAGTTTTTTTGTTGGTTTTCAAATCATAATTATAGAATCTGCCTTCGTCCTCATCCTCTATTCCGATTGAACAGTCCTTGGTAAAGGTGGCTCCGTTATATGTCCAGCCACATTTATACAAATCTCCTCCACGATCCTTTTCATCCACATATTTTTCAATGAATATTTTATCCACAGGCTCATATATGGTAAATACGCCCTCATGGGCTCCTGCCACATCTACGGAAGCAATATTGGTATGAGGTGCCAGCACTCCGTAAGCTCTGTACATTTCATAGGCATAATATTCCCTTATATATGTGCTGTCATCATTTCTGTTCCATTTTATGTCTATTTTCTCCAGCGTTGCAAAAGTACGGTCCTTTCTGGCGTCTCTTGCGGTCTTATCATCTCCCCAGTTCTTTGCATCTTTGCCATAGTATCCGCTGTCATCAAAGGTTTCCTGAAATGCCAGTTTCAGATGGATTAAATTATACTTACCTTCTTCCCTGCTGTAAAAATCCGTCCTCGAGGTATTTCCCTTCATTCTGACTCCAACTTCATCTATATGATAAGTATAAGAATCCCCGGAAGTAGTTATTGTAATGTCAACAGATGCCTTTCTGTAAATAGGAGATTTAGAACCCATTTCAGTATAATTGTCATAGTCTTTCTGCATCTTCTCCAATTCTGCGTCGGATATATTCACCTTAATTACTATCTTGTTGTTTATATCAAACAGCTGTGAATATATTTCCTGCTGGGTATACGGAAGCTTGTCCGTATCAATATTATATACTTTTTTGTTTTGTACAGGATTATCACCGGAAGTTTCACTGCCTGAGCTTTCGCTGCTTCCAACAGATGTCTCCTTCTCCCCAATACTGCTTTCAGATTCAGACTCGTTGTTATTTTCCGTTGTATGGACTTCGCTTTCCCCGGTATCGTCTTTTGTACTTTCATTTTCGGAAACAGGCTGTCCTTCCACCGTTTCTGCAGGAAGTGAACCGGAAGAATTTTTACCCCTGCATCCGGTAAAAACTAATACCACACACAAAATAACCACCGACAATATTTTATACACTCTCTTCATACCGATAACCTCCTATGTATTAATTCTAACAAAAAAAATAAATTTATCAATCCTTTTAACCATTCTTTACAAATATATGATATAATGACTAAATAAACCTGAAGGAGACAAATATATGAGGAAAACTAAAATAATATGCACCATGGGTCCGGCTGTAGATGACGAGATTAAGCTGTCCAAGCTGATAACGGCAGGAATGGACTGTGCCCGTTTTAACTTTTCCCACGGGACTCACGAAGAACAGAAGGTACGTATGGACCGGGTCCGCAAAGTAAGCTCTGAACTTAATATGCCCGTGGCCATTCTTCTGGATACCAAGGGACCGGAGATTCGGTTAAAAGATTTTGAAAACGGAAGTGTGATTCTGGAAAAGGGACAGACTTTCACTCTCGATACCGATAAAGAGACTTTAGGCGACAGTACACGTATCGGCCTTACCTACGATAAGCTTGCCAAATATGTTTCCAT
>JBJEND010000236.1:0-6254 GCA_051880015.1 Butyrivibrio sp.
TGAAATATATGAAATTGCATTGCTTTTGTCTATTTGAAATTCATTGAGAATTTCGGCATCCTTCTTACAGCCCGTAAGAGCTGCAAAAGCAAAAATTAATGATATAACAAGAAATTTCTTCATTGGTCCCTCTTATTTAAAAATTTCTCTCCATTCAAGGTCGCCCCTGTCAAGAGATTTAATAAGCATTTCCGCAGTTGCCAGATTGGTGGCAAAGGGAATATTGTGCATATCGCATAAATTAAACAATTTATTTCCATCAGGCTCATGTAAATTAGGGGACAGCGGGTCTCTTAAAAAAATGAGCATATCGATCTGATTGGTTTCAATTTCGGAGGCAAACTGCTGCTCTCCTCCAAGATGCCCGGCCAGATATTTGTGAACGGTGAGGTTGGACACTTCCTCGATTAATCTGCCGGTAGTTCCTGTGGCAAAAAGAGTATGTTTGTTAAGAATCCCCCGGTAGGCAATGCAGAAGTTCTGCATAAGCTTTTTTTTGGAATCATGCGCGATTAATCCGATATTCATAGTTTTTATCCTCCAATGCAGTTTTTCTGCTTATTTCAACACTTAATACCAGGCCTATTCCTGCATATACAGATACCAATGAGCTTAAACCATAGCTGACAATGGGAAGCGGAATACCTGTATTGGGCAGCAGTTCCGTTGCAACTCCCACATTAATAAAGGTCTGAAATACAAAAATAGAGGCAACTCCAAAGCAGATTATTCTGCCGGAGAGATTGGGGGCTCTTGAACCGCATATTACACATTCTGCCACTATAAACATAATCAGAATCAAAACGGTAAGACTGCCTGCAAATCCCAATTCCTCACCTATTATGGCAAATATAAAGTCCGTCTGGGGTTCAACAATGTAATTGCCGTTTTTGACAGATTCAGTGCTGTCATTATAAAGACCTTTTCCGGTAAGCTGTCCGGAACCTATGGCAAGTACGGAATTGTCCTGCTGATATCTGTCATCAGCATATTCATCCGGATTTACAAAGGCCATAATTCTTTTTAACTGGTAGGGTTTAAGTAATTTCTGGTTAGGAGTCTGTATATATATTAATAAGCCTACGGCTAAAGGTACAACAACCGCAAGTATAATACCGACTTTTTTATAGCTGATTCCTGCAATGAAAAGGGATACAATAAAAAGGCAGGTAGTAAGTATGGTTGTGGATAAATCCGGTTCAGACACAATTAAAAGTAAAGGAACGGCAGTAAGCCCGCAGGCAATAAAAAAATTACGCCATTTGTGCAGAAAATCTGGCTTATGTCCAAAAAGCCAGGCCCAGAATACAATCATAAGTATCTTGGCAAATTCTGAAGGCTGTACGCTTATACTGTCCGTTATTCTGAACCAACGGGTGGCTCCGTTTACTTCTTTACCAAATAAAAGTACAATACCCAACAAGCCTATACATGCCGCATAGACAAGCCAATGGAGCTTTAACAGGGAATTGTAGTTAATAATGGATAAAATAAACATAAAAACCAGACTGCCGGCCAGACCCAGTATCTGTTTGGACTGATAGCCGGCTCCGGGAACGGCACTTCCGATAACCAGCACACCTATGGCTGACAGGGCAAATACCCATATCAACAATCTCCAGTTATAATATTTAATCTTAAAATTAAAATGTTTGAGCATAAAAACTACCCGTTTAATTTACTTTCTGGTTCCTTTTAAGTCTTTTATAGGAATATTGGCAAACAAAGCAGGTACGGTACCGTTATTATTATCGGATTCCGTTTGTGTAATCTGGATATCAAGACCATCAACGTCGATTTCCATGTATTTTGTAATGACCTTAATAATGTCATTTTTAATCATTTCCATTACATCCGGCGAGCAGTTGGCGCGGTCAGATACAAGGAGGAGCTTCAGGCGGTCTTTTGCAACATTTCCTGAATTTTTTTTCTTGAACATTTCAAATAAACCCATCTTAAATACCCCCTGTTAGTTTTTCTTAAACAATCTTGACCAGAAACTGCTTTTTGAATTCAAATCCATTATCGGTACTTCTTCACCGAGAACACGTCTGCATATATTCATATAGGCTTTTCCGGCCATGGTATCAGAACCTACAAGGGGATCACCCTGGTTGGTAGAAATTACAATGTTCTCATCATCCGGAACTGCACCTATAAGTGGAATGGAAAGAATGTCAACAACATCTTCAATGGACATCATATCACCCTTTTTAACCATATCCATGCGGATTCTGTTTACAATTAAGTCTGTCCTTCCTATTTCATTAGCTTCCAATAATCCTATTATTCTGTCGGCATCTCTGATGGCAGATACTTCCGGTGTGGTAACGATAAGGGCTCTGTCAGCTCCTGCAATGGCATTCTTAAAGCCCTGCTCAATTCCTGCGGGACAGTCAAGGATTATGTAATCAAATTCTTCTTTTAATTCTTCTGTTAATGCCTTCATCTGTTCCGGTGAAACGGCATTCTTGTCCTTGGTCTGTGCAGAAGGCAGCAGATATAATCCCGGATACCTCTTATCTTTAATTAAAGCCTGCTTAATACGGCAGTTTCCTTCAATTACATCCACAAGATTATATACAATTCTATTTTCAAGACCCATAACTACGTCAAGATTTCTAAGCCCGATATCTGTATCAATTAATACTACTTTCTTATTAAGCTTGGCAAGTCCGGTTCCAACATTTGCAGATGTAGTGGTCTTGCCTACTCCGCCCTTTCCCGATGTAACAACAATTACTTCACTCATTTTAGTTCCTCCGTTTTAAATAATCATATATATTATGCAGTCTTTTGTACTTTAAATCAATAAATTTTTAAGAAATTTTTAAAGTTTTATATCGTCCAGAACATTTTTGTCAAGACGCTCGATATAAATATTTTCATCTTCCACAAAAGCTATCATGGTATCCGGGCCTATAGGTTTAATTTTGGTTCCGGTTTCATTGCATCTTGCGATGGTATCACCTATTCTTATCTGAATGGGTGCCATTTCCAGTGCCACAACAAAGGCATCGGAATTGCCGTTGGCACCGGCGTACACATTACCCTTAAGAGAACCAAGGACAATAATATTGCCTTTTGCAACAACACTGGCCCCGGGATTAATATCACCAAGAATTATGATGCTGCTTTCGGATTCCAGCATCTGTCCGGATCTTAAGGTTCCCTTATAAAACTGACCGGTGTGGGCTGATAATTCTTCAAGCTTGTCTTCTACCGCACGCTTAAACATTTTTTCCCGCATTTCATCGGTATCAATGACACAGACGATATTAAGCTGGGAATTCTCGGAGATAATCCTAAGAATTTCTTTTTCCTCATCGGTGGTAAGATTTCGGCCTTCAAAAGAAACTGCCATGTTGGCTTTGTCAAAAAATTTAGCCGCACTCTTAAATTTTTCAGCCAAATCCTGTTTTAGCTGTATAAATGGTATGTTTTTATCCATCTGGACAACAATACCGTATTTGTTGCCTTTGATTACAACTGAATTATTCACTGTATTCTGACCTCCTATTCAACAATCTTGAAACCTAAATCATAAATGTGATACATTTCTGACGGCGGTTCAACATCATAATATGCGCACATGGCATAATATGTCATGATACCTGCATTGGCAGCGGCATATGCGTAAGGAAGCATGGCGGTAACAACCACTTCCGCATTATCGTTTTCATCCCTTGAAAACAGTACGAAGCAGGCATGGTTGGCTCTGTTTTTATCTTCCTCGGCAGTACCGGACTTAGCAAAAAGTTTAGCCGGAATTCCGGTGGTGATGGGTTTGTATACCTGATTGACAACCTCGTTCATTCCATCTGATACATAGGTCCAGATGGAGGAATCAATATCTACAGTGTGGTCAACTACAGGTTCATAAACTGTCTCTTCGCCGGTAATACCGTTTACGGTTTTATATATAATGGAACTGTTATATACAGTTCCTTTATTGGCTATTGTGGAGGTATATCTTGCCAGATTCAGTGAAGTATAGGCATTGGTACCCTGACCGATGGCGGATGCAACCGGATTATAATCGGTTACATGGGGTGTAGTTTCAGGTATCTGTATTCCTGTTTTAGTGGAAAGACCTAATAACTGTGCATATTTCTGAATTCTGGAAAGTCCGTAGTTAAAATTAAGGGTTCCGTCACTCTGGAAACACAACCGGTATCCCAGTTCACAGAAATAATCATTACATGAATTAGCTGTTGCCAGTTTTAAATCCTGCTGCCCGTGCTCATTGGGATAAATAGCGCATTTTATATGGGGAACAACAGTATCGTATATTCCGTCGCAGTCAATTAATTCGTAAGGATTTAACACTCCCTCATTCAGCGCTGCTATAGCCATAAGTGGCTTAAATGTAGAACCGGGAGCAATTTTAGTCTGTGTTACACGGTTTACCAAAGGCGTCGAATCATCATCCAGAAGCTTTGCATAATATTCTGAATTAATGGAGCCTGAAAAATAATTAATATCATAGCTTGGGTAGCTTACCATTGCTATGATGTTACCTGTGTTGGGATCTTCCATAACGCATGAACCTGAGCAGGGATCCAGGGCAAGCTCCGCCGGAGTTATTTCCAATGCTTTAATCTTACTTATAAGAAAATTATATACGGAACCTCCGTTCAGTATGGTTACATATTCGCTTTCGGTATAGTCGATACCTCCCTGTTCCATAAGAATAAGACACACGTTCTTATTGGAAACAGCATGGGACATAATAAGATTACTGTAAAGCATCTTGTCAAAATCCCTGTCAGAAGATATCAATGCTATGGCTTCCTTGATAATACTGCTTATTACTTCATCGGAAGCCGGATACTCGGTGGATACATCAAGATTATATATATTAACCCAGTCTTTTTCAATAGCGCCTTCAAGGTATTCCCTGAAGGAAATATTCCCCGAATTCCAATTTTTCTGCAGAGGATCAGAGGAAGTAATCTTATCAGAGTTAAGAATTTCATTTTCAAGCAGGAGACTTCTTATAAGTAAAATACACTCCTTAAGCTCCGGAGTCAGGGAATTCTGCGGGGTTGTACCTAAAAGCTCGTTCTCCAGAAGAGTCAGAATATTACTGCGGTAGGCAGAAAATGTATTATATGTGGCTGTAGCTGCCGGAGTATCGGAAGCTGCAATTAAATCCATATTTATTTTATTGTTATTAATAAGTGCCGCACATACCTCGGAAACAGGGATTACTATATTTTCCTCCACCCTGTTGTTGTCAGAATCAACCATTCTGGATACAAGAATTTCTGCCAGTCTTCTTTCCAACAGATTATAAAGCCGCTCCTGCATTTTAACGTCAATGGAAAGATATATGTCACTTCCCACAGTGGCATCTTCGGTATCAATAACCTCAAGCACGCGTCCTACATTGTCAACCAGCATGGTTTTATAGCCTTTTTTACCGGCAAGTAATGTTTCATAAGCCGCTTCAATACCGGCTTTTCCAACAATATCCGTAGCTTCATAGGACGGATCTGCAGCCTGAAGCTCCTGAAGCTCAGAGTCATTTATTTTACCTGTATATCCTACGATATGGGCAATGTAGGTGCTGTAATTATACTTGCGGATATAGTCTTCTTCTATTGTAACACCGGTAAGAATATCGGAATTCTCTAATATTGACGCCATGGTATTTGAAGAAACATTGGTTGCCACGGTGAATGAAATATATCTTTTGTATGAATTAGCAGCAAGATTATATCGGATAAATATAATTTTGAGAACTGTTTCAGCATCATACTGCATACCGGTCAGCTTACCGTCTTTGGAAGGCTGATTAATGCCATACCGGGTCTTTAAAAGTTCAACAACATCCTCAGCGGTGGCATTTCTTTCGCTGTCCGTAAGCTGGCTGATTTTGGCATGTCCGTATATGTCTCTCAGGAATCTTAACAGTGCATTGTCGGATACGGTAAAATTATACCTGCCGTTTGCATATTCCATGGGAAAATTATAGTCAATGCTGTCCCCGTTTTCTTCGATTATTGTAACCATTTTATCAATAATGGAATTGAGAGCTTCGTTTTTAATTTTGGTAGATGAATAATATCCACAGTCCTCAATTACCACGGAATAAGCCAGCTCACTGTATGCCAGCAGTTCGCCGTTACGGTCATATATATTGCCCCTTGTGCCGTTGACTGTAACTGTTTTTTCCGCTTTCATGGTATAACTCGTCTCATAGTCCTCTCCTCTTACAATCTGGAGGACAAAAAGGCGGTATATTAAGA
>JBJEND010000237.1:0-6241 GCA_051880015.1 Butyrivibrio sp.
CTATAAAGACGGAAGTATAACAGAAAGAGAAGCCGTGGATGTGGCTGTACCATCGGAAATTACTCCTTGGGATGACAAGGGTAAATTTACATTCAGGCTTGTTGAATGGAATAAAGATAAAAAAATATCAAATGAAGTATATACGAAATGCTTTGATTATGATAAAATAAAATTTAGTCTGCAATTACGGGGATATCGCAGCGAGGACGTGATAGCCATTGACGGCGGACTGCACCATAAGAAAATAAACAGATATTTTATTGATGCAGGAATGTCCCGGATTGAGAAAGAGAATACAGTTCTGCTTGCGGACGGAAGCCACATTATGTGGATTGTAGGAGACAGGATGGGAGCAGATTATAAGATAAGCGACAGCACCGTCAGAGTGCTGGAAGTAACCTACGGAGGATATAACGATGGAGAGAGTTGAAGTTTTACTCACCGAGGAACAGGTGAATAAAAGAATTGCGGACATCGGAGCCAGGATAAGCGAGGACTACAAGGGCAGGGATGTACATCTGATATGCGTCCTTAAAGGCGGAGCACCTTTTATGTGTGAGCTTGCCAAGAGAATTACCTGCAATGTTTCCATGGACTTCATGTCTGTATCCAGCTACGGTTCAGGAACGGATTCCAGCGGTATAGTTAAGATTGTAAAGGATCTGGATGAACCGCTTAAAGGCAAGGATGTTATTGTAGTAGAAGATATTATTGACTCGGGAAGGACACTAAGCCGTCTTCTGGAGATGTTTAAACAAAGGGAACCGGGCAGCATAAGACTGTGCACTTTACTGGATAAACCGGACAGGCGTGTGGTTAAGGATGTCAATGTGGATTATGTGGGATTTCAGATCCCCGATGAGTTTGTTGTGGGATACGGTCTTGATTATGACCAGAAATACCGCAATCTGCCATATATAGGCGTAGTTAAATTTGACTAGGAGGATAATCAGTTGGAGAAAAAATCAAAAGGCAGCGGTGCCGGATTCTTATTTTACCTGATTGTGATAGCAATAATCATTGTGGTTATTTTTGCAATCAGACAAAGTACCAAAAACACCGTTAATTACACTTATGAAGAATTTATGACGGATTTAGAGGAAGGAAGGGTTGAGTCCGTTTCCTTTGTCCGCAATGAAGAGGTACCTACGGGAAAGATTAAAGTAACATTTACCGACACCTCAAAGACTAAGACGGCGTATGTAAGTGACACTTCCAAAGTGGAAAATCTTATCATAAAATATAACGAGAAAAACGAAACGGATGTTACATACAAATATCCGGACATTTCCAAAGACAGCGTATTTCTAACAACCATTCTGCCGGTGCTTATAGTAGGAGTGTGTATTGTTATACTGTTTGTACTGTTAACCAGACAGTCAGGTGGCGGCGGGGCCAGTGCCAAGATGATGAATTTCGGCAAAAGCCGTGCACAGCTTATGGATGAAAAAGCCAGAAAGATTAATTTTAACAATGTTGCCGGGCTGGTAGAAGAAAAAGAGGAATTGGAAGAAATAGTTGACTTCCTTAAAAATCCTAAGAAATATATCCAGTTAGGAGCCAGAATTCCCAAAGGCGTTATTCTTGTGGGCCCTCCGGGAACAGGTAAAACCCTGCTTGCCAAAGCTATAGCGGGAGAAGCAGGAGTGCCGTTTTTCTCTATTTCCGGTTCTGACTTCGTGGAAATGTTTGTAGGTGTAGGTGCATCCAGAGTAAGGGATTTATTCGAAGAGGCCAAGAAAAATGCTCCCTGTATCGTGTTTATTGATGAGATTGATGCAGTTGCCAGAAGGCGTGGCACGGGAATGGGCGGCGGACATGATGAGAGGGAGCAGACCCTTAACCAGATGCTGGTAGAGATGGACGGCTTCGGTGTCAATGCCGGAATTATTGTGATGGCAGCAACTAACCGTGTGGATATACTTGATCCGGCAATTTTAAGACCGGGCAGATTTGACCGTAAAGTAGTAGTCGGAAGACCTGACGTCAAAGGAAGAAGAGAAATCCTTGAGGTTCATACCAAAGGAAAACCTTTGGGAGATGATGTTAATCTCGATACCGTAGCACAGACTACAGCCGGATTCACAGGAGCGGACCTTGAGAATCTGATGAATGAGGCAGCCATTCTTGCTGCCAGAAAGAATGCTGCATACATTACCCAGGAGGATATTAATAAATCCTTTGTTAAGGTGGGCATCGGTGCAGAGAAGAAGAGCAAAGTCATTTCCGATAAGGAACGGAAGATTACCGCATATCATGAGGCGGGACATGCTATTTTGTTCCACGTTCTTCCTGATGTGGGACCTGTTCATACAATTTCCATTATTCCTACCGGAATGGGCGCTGCCGGATATACCATGCCGCTTCCGGAAAAGGATGAGATGTTTAACACCAAGGGTAAAATGCTCCAGGAGATAGTAGTAGGACTGGGAGGCCGTGTGGCTGAAGAATTGATTTTTGACGACGTTACTACCGGAGCATCCCAGGATATTAAACAGTCAACGGAACTTGCAAGAGCCATGGTGACCAAATACGGATTTTCTGAAAAGGTTGGTCTGGTTAATTACGGCAGTGATGAGGATGAAGTATTTATAGGACGTGACCTTGCCCATACAAGACAGTATGGTGAAGATGTTGCGGCATTGATAGATTCTGAAGTAAAAAGAATTATTGATGAGTGCTATGCAAAGGCTTCAGAGATTATTACCGATAACAGGAATGTGCTGGATAAATGTGCAGAACTTTTACTGGAAAAAGAAAAAGTTACCAGAGAAGAGTTTGAAGAACTGTTTGAACAGAAGGAAGATAAAGAAGATTCGATTTTTAACTTTTGGTAAAAATGCACAAAAATTATTTTAAAATTTATACAAGTTTGTGCACACTTAAGATGGGGCTATTGCTATACTTACATTGTAACCCCCCAATACATTATATAGTTTTACTACACCCCATAAGAAACGAAATACCTTCTCCAAAAAGGACAGCATCGGAAGCTGTCCTTTTTACTTTGTGGAAATAAATTTAAAAAATACATTGAAACATTAGGAAGAAAGCTATAAAATAGGGTACAAAAGGGTAATTAGATATGGAGAAAAATGGATATGGAAATCACTAAAAATTTTGATGACTTAGACTCTTTTGAAAAAACATATATGTACCTGTTCAACATGAAGCAGGTGCTTAATGCAAAGGGCCTGTTTCATGATGCGACGGAGCAGTTCCGTATACCCTGCGAACCGGATATAAACAGCGAGGTTACGCTTAAGTTCCGCACCATTCATTATAATGTTGACAAGGTTGTTGTATATGCAAACGGTGTTCCTTATGTTATGAAGAAAACATCCAGGGACCGTTACTTTGATTATTATACCGTTACTCTTCCTGTAGGAGAGGATAAAATATATTACTATTTTGAAGTGGTTCAGGGAAAGACTGTCCTGTACTACAATCAGCTCGATGCCAGAAATGAGTTGAACGAATATTATAATTTCGTAATTATTCCCGGCTTTAAGACACCGGAATGGGTCAGAGGAGCAGTTATGTACCAGATATATGTGGATCGTTTCTGCAACGGTGACCCGTCCAATGATGTGGTAGACAGGGAATATTCGTACATCGGTGATTATGTAAGCCATGTGGATAACTGGGATAAATATCCTGCTTCCATGGGCGTCCGGGAATTTTACGGAGGAGATTTGGAAGGAGTTATTCAAAAACTGGATTATCTTAAGGATTTAGGGATACAGTGCATATACTTCAATCCTCTTTTTGTATCCCCTTCTAACCACAAATATGATATACAGGATTATGATTATATAGATCCCCATTTCGGCAGAATAGTGGATGACGGCGGAGAAGTTCTTCCGGAGGGCAATTATGATAATTCCCAGGCTACCAAATATATCCGCAGGGTAACCGGACTTGCCAATCTTGAAGCAAGTAATGCTCTTTTTGCCCACCTGGTGGAGGAAGCTCACAAGAGAGATATTAAGGTTATCATCGACGGCGTATTTAACCACTGCGGTTCATTTAACAAATGGCTTGACAGAGAGAGAATATATGAAAGCAGCAGCGATTTTGAAAAAGGTGCTTTTGTATCGGGAGACAGTCCTTACAGTGACTTTTTCCAGTTTAATGACAGGAACGCATGGCCTTATAATTGGACCTATAACGGATGGTGGGGCCATGACACACTGCCTAAGCTTAATTATGAGGGCTCTAAGAAACTGGAGGAATATATACTGAACATTGGAAGAAAATGGGTATCACCTCCGTATAATGTAGACGGATGGAGACTTGATGTGGCAGCAGATCTGGGCTTTAGCGAGGAGTATAATCATAACTTCTGGAAAAAGTTCAGGGCAGCAGTTAAAGAAGCCAACCCCAATGCGGTTATTCTTGCAGAGCATTACGGTGACTGTAATGCCTGGCTTCAGGGCGGTGAGTGGGACACCATTATGAACTATGATGCTTTTATGGAGCCCATTACATGGTTCCTCACCGGTATGGAGAAGCACAGTGATGCGTTTAATCAGGATAAAGTAGGCAATCCTTCATATTTCTTTGACTCAATGAGACACAATATGTCCAGAATGGGCGGTTCTCCCACAAGAATATCCATGAATGAATTATCCAACCACGATCATTCAAGATTCCTTACAAGAACCAACAGAACTGTGGGCAGAACATCTTCCAGAGGACCGAAAGCGGCAGAGGAGAACGTGGATAAGGCAGTATTTAAAGAAGCCGTAATTATTCAGATGACATGGCCGGGAGCACCTACCGTATATTACGGAGATGAAGCGGGAGTGTGCGGCTGGACGGATCCGGATAACCGAAGGACATACCCATGGGGACATGAAGATATGGACCTTGTTAATTTCCATAAAGCTGTAATAGATATTCACAGAAGAACGCCTGCCCTTAATACCGGTTCATATAAGGGACTTTACGGAGATTATAATGTTATTGCTTACGGACGTTTTCTTAGGAACAGCAAGGCGGTTACCATAATTAACAACAATGATACGGAGAGAACGGTACTGATTAACGTGTGGGAATGCGGCATTACTGAGGACGATGTCCTTAAGCGGGCCATTCTTACCAGCAGGGATGGTTTTTCCCTTGAATGTGTGGAATACCATAACATTGACGGCAAATTAAGTATAACACTTCCGCCATTATCAGGAATGATTCTTACCTGCTGAATACAGATGACAGGGTGAAAGATGGAACAGATAAAAGAACTTACAAAGCGTCTGATAGCAAACAGTTTTAAAGAACTGATGCTGCAGATGCCCTTTGAAAAAATTACAATCAAGACCATAACCGACCATGCCAATGTAATCCGTCCTACTTTTTATAATCACTTCCACGACAAATATGAGCTGGTGGAATGGATTTTAAAGGAGGAGATTATTAACAGGGCAGCTAACCTTCTTATGGAGGGACGGGCGACGGCGGCCATATCGGCACTGTTTGAGGGCTTTTTTGAAGATAAGGAGTATTACCGCAAGGCCTTTGAGATTGGCGGACAGAACGGCTTTGCGGACACTCTTTCAAAGCTGATAACGGAAACTTTGGGCTCGGTTATACAGGACAGCAGATATGCAGACAACAGACTCCTGACAACGGAGGTTCTTGCCCAGTATTATGCAAGCGGACTTATTACAGTAATCCGACTTGAAATATACCGGGAAGAGGAACTTCCGCTGGATGAAATAATAGGTGCATATAAGTTCCTTGTAAAGCATACAATATACGATTTGATTGAAGACGGTACAAAATAGCGGCTACATTTTCGGAAAAATGTAGTCGCTTTTTACATTTTATCAATTTTGTATATGGTATGGACATGAATATTTATATAGAATACAATTTGAATTAATATATGAGATTATATACTGGAAAGGTCATTGATATATAATGGAATGGATTATTGGTTTGCTCGTCTGTTTCGGGCTGGCTTTTGATGTTTTTTTCATAGCGGTTTCCCAGGGTTCTGTTCTGGGAAATGTTAAGGCAAGAGGACTTGTATTGATGTGTCTGATAGTCTGTGCATGGCAGATTGTGGCTACTTCGATCGGATATTATATAGCTTCATTACCTAAGATAGCCGAATTGTCTGAGGATGTAAGAGGAGTATGGAGCCTTGTATCCGCAACTATATTCATAGCCTGCGGAGGTATTAAGATATTTCTGGTTCAGAAGCGCAAGGCTGTCCCGGAAGTGCGCTCAGATA
>JBJEND010000238.1:0-6237 GCA_051880015.1 Butyrivibrio sp.
TTTCCTTAATAATTACTTTTACCTCGTTAGAGTGTATCATACAAAGGGCCAAAAGTAAATTGATAAATTTGAAGACGGTCATTGATATTTGGAAGTAAATGTAATACAATTACCATAATTAAGCTAAAAGGAGAATGACAAATGGGCAGTATCAGATTTCCTAACCTCGGTTTCGAGGTTAATGTGGGAAGAGAGTTTAGTCTTTTCGGATTAAATGTTGCTTTCTATGGTGTAATAATTGCAGTGGGCATGATTGCAGGCGCATTGGTCGCTTATTCCGATGCCAGAAGAACAGGACAGAAGGTGGATGATTACATCGATTATACCCTGTTCGGAATGCTGGGTGCCATTGTGGGAGCAAGATTGTATTATGTAATATTTGAATGGGATTATTATGGAAGCAATCTTAAAGAAATAATTAATGTAAGGAATGGAGGACTTGCCATATACGGCGGAATAATAGGCGCTGTTCTGGTGCTCCTTATTTTCTGCAAAATTAAGAAACTTAAGCCTCTTAAGATGCTGGATACAATAGTTCTGGGACTGATTGTGGGACAGATTATAGGAAGATGGGGTAATTTCTTTAACCGTGAAGCATACGGTGGCTTTACCGACTGTATTTTTGCAATGCAGATTCCCGTTAAGGATGCAGCAGTGGTGGCAGATGAGCTTATTGTATCAATTCATGGTGCGGAATATGTTCAGGTACATCCTACATTTTTGTATGAAAGCTTTTTAAATCTGATTTTATTTATAATACTTATGGTATTCCGCAATAAGAGAAAATTCTACGGCGAGACATTGTGCAGATACCTTCTGGGATACGGAATCATACGTTTCTTTATTGAAGGCATGAGAACTGACCAGCTCACATTCCACGGTGTGGCAGTTTCCCAGGTGCTTTCAGCCGTACTGGCAGTGGGTGCTCTTGGGGTAATAATATTTATGCGTGTACGATTAAGAGGCAGTGAAAGCCTTGTAACAGATACGAAGACATGCAGCGCCACAGTCACGTCAGACAATCCTCCGGAGGAGGAAGTGGTGGAGGAAACACAGGACAATAAGGACGAATAAATTTCATACATGAATCAATTAAAAGGGAAGACCCCGGATTTTTGCAAAAAAAGCAGAAATCCGGGGCTTTTTGCGTTCAAAAATATTTTATGAAATATGCAAAAAGACCTTGATATTTTAACGGAAATGTTCTAAAATTAGCATTACAAGTGGTGAAAAGTGTGAAAAAGTGAGACAAAGTGGAACGAAGTGGTGAATTTTAAGGTTCACGAAGGTACAACAGGAGAGGGGTGATGGCAGTGTTCATGAGTCAGTACAATCATACGATTGACGCCAAAGGACGTGTTATCATACCGGCTAAGTTTCGTGAGAAGCTTGGAGATTCTTTTGTGGTTACCAAGGGTTTGGACGGATGTCTTTACGGATATGCACAGGAAGAGTGGAGAAGCTTCGAGGAGAAACTGGGAACACTGCCTATTACCAATAAGGATTCAAGACAGTTTACAAGATTTTTCCTGGCAGGAGCAGCAGAGTGCGAACTGGATAAGCAGGGACGTATTTTAATACCCTCCGTGTTAAGGGAATTTGCCGGCCTTGAGAAAGACGTGGTACTGGTAGGTGTAGCAAGTAAAATTGAAATCTGGAGCAAGGAACGCTGGGATGAAGCCAACGGACAGTACGAGGACAATATGGATGATATTGCCAGGAATCTGGAATCCCTGGGATTCTCTATCTAGGAGGGGAATATATGGAATTTGCACACAGACCCGTGCTGCTTAGCGAAGTAATTGACGGACTTAATATAAGACCTGACGGTATATATGTTGACGGAACCTTAGGCGGTGCAGGGCATTCCGTTCATATATGTGAGAGGCTTACCAAGGGAGGACGACTTATCGGAATAGACCAGGATGAAGATGCAATAGCAGCAGCTTCCGAAAGACTGGCCCCATTTAAGGACAGAGTAACCATTGTACGGGATAATTACAGCAATATTAAGAATATACTTAAGAATCTTCATGTGGACAGGGTTGATGGGATACTTCTTGACATAGGCGTATCGTCATATCAGCTTGATTCTGCCGACAGAGGATTTACATACAGAGAGGATAATGCTCCTCTTGACATGCGTATGGACAGGCGTATGAATATCACTGCGGAAGATATTGTGAATGATTACAGTGAAACAGAGCTTTTTCATATAATAAGGGACTACGGAGAGGAAAAATTTGCCAGGAACATTGCCAAACACATAGTGCAGGCAAGAGCCGGCAGGAGAATTACCACCACCGGACAGCTTATTGACATTATCAAGGCTGCGATACCCATGAAATGCAGAGCCCAAGGCGGTCACCCTGCCAAGAGGACTTTTCAGGCAATCCGTATCGAGCTTAACAGGGAATTGGAAGTGCTGGAGAATTCCGTTGATGACATGATAGAACTTCTGTCAGACGGTGGCAGGTTGTGTATTATTACATTTCATTCCCTGGAGGACAGAATAGTCAAGAACCGGTTTAAAGCTAATGTGGATACATGTACATGTCCCCCGGAATTTCCGGTGTGCGTGTGCGGTAATAAGCCCAAGGGACGGATTGTTACAAGAAAACCCATTATACCGGGGGAGGAAGAACTGGCAGAAAATAAAAGAGCCAAAAGCTCCAAACTCCGTATTTTTGAACGAATAATTTTATGAGAGGAAGTGTACAAGCATGGCAGACAGAAAATATTACAAAAATGAATATGTATACGGTTCTGAAGCTCCCGTCAGAAGGTTTGATGAGCCTGTACGCAGGGAGAAGACTGAGGATGTTCCCAGAAGGAAGCCTCTGACTAAGGAAGAGATAAGAAAACAGCAGAAGCAGCATTATGCTGAGGAAAACAGAAGAAAGGCAGCCAGATTCGGCGGTATTTACACGTTGTTTATTACTGCTGCGGTGGCGGTAACCCTTGTTACCTGTGTTAAATATATTGCCCAGATTAACAGCAGCAATGAACAGTCCAAAGAGATTGTTAATCTTCAGGAGCAGCTTAATGAATTAAAGGAAAAAAATGACAGAAAACAACTTGCGATTGACACATCTGTTGACTTTAATTATATTTATGATGTAGCCACTAAAGAGCTTGGAATGATTCATCCGGCTTCTGACAGGGTTATATCCTATAACAGCGGAGAAAGCGAGTATGTAATCCAGTACTCCGATATTCCGGGGAAATAATAATATATAAAAGGTATCAGCTATGACAGAAAAGAAACAGAAAATGAGTAAAAAGTTTACAGTTAAAATGCAGAAAAAACTCTTATTCTGTTTCCTTGCCGTCGTAGTTTTTTTTATTGCTTTATCGGTTGTTCTTATCCGTATCAACTTAAGTAAAGGAAAGTCCTATTCCAAAGCTGTTTATGATAATTTTAATTATGACAGCCGGGTTATTCCTGCCAGAAGAGGTGATATAACGGATCGTAACGGCACAGTTCTTGCCTACAGTACCAAAACTTACAATTTAATATTGGATGCCAAGGTCCTTTTGTCCGATAAGGAGTACAGAGAACCTACCGTAACGGCTCTTTTGAAATATTTTGACCTGAATGAACAGGAACTTAACGATTATATAGATGAGAATGTCTGTAAAAAAGAAAACGGCCAGAATGCCGGCTCTTACAAAAGACTTCTCACATCACTTTCCGAAGATGAGATTGCCGGATTCCTTGAGGAATCACAGGCATCCAAATCTAAAATTAAAGGTGTATGGTTTGAAGAAGAATATACAAGAGTATACCCCTATAACAGTCTGGCGGCAGATTTAATAGGATTTGCCAGTGAAGCAAACGGAGGGGAGCTTGGAATTGAAAGCACCTATGAAAGCTGGCTTGCTGGCATTGACGGCAGAGAATACGGATATATTGACAACAGTGCATATTCAACAACGGTAATTGACCAGATAAACGGAGATAAGGTTGTATCCACAATAGATATTTTTGTACAAAATGTTATTGAAGAAGAAATCAGAAAATTCAATGAGGCATATGGCTCTGAAAGCTCTTCCGTCATGGTTATGGACCCTAATACAGGTGAAATATTGGGAATGTGCGATTATCCTACCTTTGATTTAAATAATCCCAGAGATTTGTCTGCAATATATTCAGAGGAAGAACTGGAAGAAATGACGGATGAGGAAAAGGTTGAGGCCATGTTCGGGGTATGGAGTAATTTCTGTGTATCCTCCATATATGAGCCGGGCTCCGTATTCAAGACATTTACGGTTGCAGCTGCCCTTGAGGAAAATATTGCCAATTCGGAATCTACTTACATATGCGACGGAGAAGGCATATATAACCAGTCCAAAATCCTCTGTCACGGGGGAGAAGGACATGGAGAATTAAGCCTCGGGGAAACTCTTGCCTGGTCATGTAACGATGCTTTAATGCAGATTGGTATGGAAGAGGGAATAACTCTTTTTTCAAAATACATAAGAGCTTTTAAATTCGGAGAAAAGACAGAAATAGACCTTATATCAGAAGGAGCCGGACTCTTAAGAAATCCTGACGATATGATGGATGTGGACCTTGTTACCAACGCTTTCGGACAAAATCTCAATGTTACCATGGTTCAGACTGCGGCAGCATTTGCATCCGTTATTAACGGAGGCTCATATTATAAGCCCCATGTGGTAAAAGAAATTCAAAACAGTGCAGGAGAAGCAGTTAAGAAATTTGAGCCGGTACTGGTGGGAAGAACCATATCCGAAGAAAATTCCAAAATAATGCGTTCCTATCTTCGCAGTGTTGTGGATTACGGAACAGGATATCTGTTGTACAGGGAAGGCTATTCCATCGGTGGTAAGACGGGAACAGCTGAAAAACAGCCCCGAGATAAGGAAAACTATGTGGTATCTTTTCTGGCCTTTGCCCCTGCGGAAAAACCGGAAATTATGGTATATGTTGTAATTGACTCTCCCAATATTGCAGAGTATGATTCATCCACGGCAGCACAGATTGTTGCGGCAAGTATTATGGACAGGCTTATGCCGTATTACGGCATAGGACAGGATTATGCGGATTATGAAGTTCCGCTGGTTCATGTAAATACCTCTGAGGATAAGAAAAACGGTGAACTTGTGGTAAGCTCTGACGGAATTATCGTAGTTACCGGAGAACGTTTCATGCCTACAAGGGATGAGATAAAAGATGAAGAGGGCGATGAGCCCAAAGAAGAGGGAGAAGATACACCGGAGGAATCCCAAGGTGAAGACGGTCAGAAAGATGACAGCCCCGACGATTCCCCGGATGCAGAACCGGAGGAAGGAGAATCCGGCGAGGAATAAGCATATAAAAAATGTAATACATTATAATAAACAGTCCTTATAGGTGTTTATTATGAGAACATTCAGACAACATCGCAAAAAAATCAGAGCCTGTACCCTGATAATTTTTGCGATTGTTATTTTCCTGACCGGCAGACTGACTTATGTGGCAATATTTAATTCCCGGCAGTTATCTGCCGCGGCAAAAGCCCTTCATGAAAGGGAGAGAACAATTAAAGCTGCAAGAGGGAGAATTATAAGCAGAGACGGAACCGTTCTTGCGAATAATGAAACAGTTTGTACCGTTTCTGTTATACATTCCCAGATGAAAGAACCTGAAAAGGTTATAGATATCCTCACAGACGAACTTGGCATGTCCGAAGAAAAAGTACGCTATTATGTGGAAAAAGTATCTTCCAGAGAAACAGTCAAAACCAATGTACCCAAGGAAACCGGAGACCGGATAAGGGAATATCATTTAGACGGAGTGAAGGTGGACGAAGACAGCAAAAGAATATACCCCTATTATTCTGTGGCCTCTAAAATACTGGGTTTTACCGGTGCGGATAACCAGGGTATCGTAGGACTTGAAGTGGAATATGACGAACTGCTTGCGGGCAGTAATGGAATGATTCTTACCATGACCGATGCATCAGGGGTGGAACTGGCAGAGCCGGAGACCAGAATAGAACCTGTTCCCGGCAATGATTTATATCTTACCCTTGATTATAATATCCAAAGCTACTGTACCCAGGCTGCCATGAAAACCTATGAAGCCAAAAAAGCAAAAAGTGTCAGCATAATAGTTATGAATCCTCAAAACGGCAGCATATATGCCATGGTAAATTATCCGGAATACAATCTTAATGAACCCTTTACATTGGATGAGACGGGTATGTCATTGATAGATGAAAAAGAAAAAAT
>JBJEND010000239.1:0-6160 GCA_051880015.1 Butyrivibrio sp.
ATAATTCTACTGTATAAAAAGTCAATTCCTATTTACAGGAAAGTGCTCCCTGCAGATTAATACAGGAAGCACTTAATTATTGGTTAAACACATTATTCAGTTCAGTCTCTGGTAAAGTTTCATATAGCCTCTGATACGCTGTGCAAGTTCTTCATCAAAACTTCCCGGCATAACGCGCCATGACCAGTTACTTCCCAAAGTAGAAGGAGTATTCATTCTGCAGTCACTTCCCAGTCCGAATAAATCCTGGGCCTGGACAATGGCCGTATCTGCAACAGTTGCCCAAAGTGCCTTCATCATGCTCCAATGTCCCTCACTCATATCTTCGATACCAAGATAATTGCAGGCATATTCCACATCTTCAGATGCTGCCGTAGTAAACCAGCCCTGTATGGTATCGTTATCGTGGGTTCCCACATATGCAACACAGTGTCTGTTAAAATTATGGGGAAGATAATCCGTACTTGTTGAATCTCTGCTGTCAAATGCCAGTTCAAACACTTTCATTCCGGGGAAACCGCTTTGGGCCAGCATTTCCCTGACCGGCTCCGTAAGGAATCCCAAATCCTCGGCAATAATATTCTGTCTGCCAATACTTTCCTCTACAGCTTTAAACAATGCAATTCCCGGCCCCTTTTCCCAATGACCTCTTTTGGCATCCTCATCCCCATAAGGAATGGAATAATAGGACTCAAAGCCTCTGAAATGATCCAGCCGCAGAATATTATATATACCGCAGGCATAACCTATACGTTTTACCCACCATTGGTAATTATTCCCTGCCATTTCATCCCACCTGAACAGTGGATTGCCCCAAAGCTGTCCTGTAGCGGAAAATCCGTCCGGAGGACATCCGGCAACACTTACAGGCTGTAAATTTTCATCAAGCTGGAACAACTCCGGATGTGCCCATACATCTGCGCTGTCCAGTGCCACATATATCGGAAGATCTCCTATTATGGAAATTCCTCTGCTGTTTGCGTAAGCTCGTAATTCTCTCCACTGCTTAAAGAAGAAATACTGGGCTGCTTTCCAGAAATCCATATCGTCTTTATATGTGTTCTTCATCTCTTCCAATGCCAATGGATCTCTTCTTTTGAGCTTTTCATCCCATTCAAGCCATGAAACCCCGTTGTTGGCATCTTTTATTGTCATGAAAAGAGCATAATCCTCCAGCCAGTCTTTTTCATTATCACAAAACTGTCTGAAATCTTCCCTTCCCTCTGATATAAAGCGTTTAAATGCTGTTCTTAAAACCGGATAACGTTTGGCGTATAAAGCTCCGTAATTAACCTTCCCCGGCTCTGATTCCCAGTCAATATCACAATATTCAGAAAGCTCCAAAAGTCCTTCATTATGCAGTTCATCCAAATCAATAAAATAAGGATTACCGGCAAATGTGGAAAAGGACTGATACGGTGAATCTCCGTAGCTGGTAGGGCATATGGGAAGTATCTGCCAATATGACTGCCCTGCTTTCTGCAAAAAATCTATAAAATCCCGTGCACTCTGTCCCATGGTTCCGATTCCGTAAGGTGCCGGAAGAGAAGACAGATGCATCAAAATACCGCTTGCTCTGATAATAATCTCTCCTCTTATTCTAATTTTATCTTGCCCGGACGCTTTCTCCGGGTACAAGATGAAAAGATTCAACTTCATATACTGCTTCTGATGAGTTTTCAATACAGTCCAGCAATATCTCCACACTTCTGGAAGCAATTACCTCCCGATGCTGCCTGATTGTGGTAAGTCGGGGGACCATGTATCTGCCTACATCTATTCCGTCAAATCCCATTACAGAAATATCCTCCGGAACTCTTAATCCCCTGTCATGTATTGCTCTTATTGCACCTATTGCCGTTACATCAGACATAGCAAAAACAGCCGTAATCTCCGGCATTTTATCCATAAGCTTTTCCATTGCATAGTATCCGGAAGATATGGAAAAATAAGACGCCTCGTACTGTCTGCTTTCGTTAAATTCTACATTATGCTCTGCAAAAGATTCTTTTGCGCCCATATATCTGCAATATACGGTATGTGAAGTTACTGTATTTCCCCCCAGCACTCCTATATCAGTGTGTCCCATTAAAAAAAGCTGATCCACTGCCATTTTGGCAGCTGCCCTGTCATCCGTGCTTACGCTTGACAAATTATCCAGTTTCAATTCTTCGGCTGAATTGGTTACCAATACACATGGTACTTTAATTAAGTGAAAATATTTGCGGAAATACTCCTGGTTACTTCCAAGGAACAGTATTCCCCTGGGTCTTCTGTCAAGGCAAATCTGATGAGCCTGCTCGACTTCATTATCATCTTCTCCGATGTAATACATCATACAGGCATATCCCCTCTTCTCTATAAGGCTCTGCACAGGCTCAACAACTGCCGCAAACAGCATGTTCTGGGCACCCTTAATAATTATTGCGATGCCCGCGCTGCTCTGCTGTTTTAGATGTTTTGCGTTGTTGTTCAGTTGAAAATGATGTTTTTCAACTATTCTGGTTACTGCTTCCTTAGCAGCAGGGGATACACCCGGAGCGTTATTTAATACACGGGACACCGTACCTACCGAATAACCTGCCTCCCGGGCAATATCCTTTATTGTCATTTTACATACTTCCTTGAATGAATATTACTGAATTATCCCTTAACTGCACCGGCAGCAACACCTTTGATTATGTGCTTCTGTCCTACAAGGTATATGATTATTATAGGAATAATCGTCAACATCATACATGCCATCATCGGTCCCATCTCAACTCGCCCGAAGCTTCCCTTGAAATACTGGATTAACATTGGAATTGTCTTATATTTCTTAACATCAAGTACGAGTGTTGGAAGAAGATAATCATTCCATACCCACATTGCCTCAAGGATTGCAACTGATACTAATGTAGGCTTAAGCATTGGAAGATCTATGGTGAAGAATGTCTTCAGAGGGCTGCATCCGTCAATCATAGCTGCTTCCTCAACTTCCAAAGGAATTGTCTTCATAAAACCGGCAAACATGAATACCGCAAGTCCTGCGCCAAAGCCAAGATATATAATCCAGATATTCCATGGTGTATTAAGCTTCAATGTATCCGCTGTCTTGGACAGGGTGTACATAACCATCTGAAAAGGTACAACCATTGAAAATACAAATAAATAGTACAGAATATTGGAAATCTTTGATTTAACGCGGGTAATAAACCATGCACACATGGAACAGCATACACATATTGCCGCCACTGAAGATATTGTAATAAACAAACTGTATCCCAGACTCTTTAAAAATCCTTTAGATTCAACTGCATTAACATAATTGCTAAAGCCTGCAAAGGTTTCCTTTGTGGGCAGCTTAAAAACAGAGTTTGTAGAAATCGCAGTATCTATCTTCAATGAGTTAATCAAAATCATTATTATCGGATAAATAAAGGCTGCTGCCATAATGACCAGAAGTATTATTAATAAAATATCAACAACTTTACTTTTCTTTTTCATTACTGCTGTACCTCCTTTGTCCTTGTAGCTCTAAGCTGGATAACTGAAAGTGTTACTACCAAAATACAGAATATTACAGCCTTAGCCTGGCCCAGTCCCTTCCACTGAGGGCCGGTTCTTTCATAGAAAGTCTTATAAATGTTTAATGCCAGCATGGCTGTAGCATTGCCCGGCTCGCCGTTGGTGAGGGCAAGGTTCTGGTCAAACAGTTTGAATGAATTGGTCAATGTAAGGAATGTACAGATTGTAATGGAAGGCATTACCATCGGTAACTTAATTCTCCAAAGTGTCTGCCATGGGGTTGCGCCGTCAATCTGAGCTGCTTCAATCAGGGATTCCGGCACGCTCTGTAAACCGGCAATGTAAATAATCATCATATATCCTACCTGCTGCCAGCACATGAGGATAATAAGACCCCAATATCCGGCAGTTGAATTCAATGCCAAAAGTGGTTCATCTACCAAAGAGAGAACACAGTTGATTAAAATCTGCCAGATATAACCAAGTACAACTCCTCCGATAAGGTTCGGCATAAAGAAAATTGTACGGAAAATATTGGTACCTTTTAATCCTCTTGTTAATAATAAAGCAAAAATAAAACCTATTACGTTAATTAATATAATTGATACAGCAGCAAATGCCACCGTAAATAAAAGCGAATCTGTAAGTGGTTCCGGATCATCCATAAACACCCTTATGTAGTTACTAATGCCAACCCACGTTGCTTTCTTAATTGTGGTAAACTGGCAGAATGAAAGGTAAAGACCCTGAATAAAAGGAACAATGAAGCCTAATATAAAAGCTCCCAAAGTAGGAAGAACGAAAATCGGCCAATATCGTCTAACTGCTTTTTCCATATATAACCTCCTTCTTAAATGTAATCAGCACTTGTAAGACCGATTAATTTTTATCTGCGGAAGCTCCGCAGATGCCCCCGATTTAATAAAAGTTACCGTAAAAATACATAAAGAATGGACAGGCAGGTCACCTGCCTGTCCTAATGAAAACAATATCTTTAATAAGATTGTTTTATTTCTTTAAGTCGTATTCAGCTTTCCATCCTTCTACGAAAGCCTTAACAACGTCATCCCACTTAGCATCTGTCTGTTCTGCAGCATATGCTGTTAATGCAGTACCTAAGCTGTTCTTCCAAGCTTCAGAAGGCATTGTCGGGAAGTTCCATGAAACAGGGAGCTTACCTGCTGCTGTATATTCTGAATCCTGTTTTACGAAAAGGTTAGAAGACTGAGCAGCTTTCTTGAAAGGAATAACGAATCCCATGTCATTAGCCATAGACTTTGTACCTGTCTCAGAAGTTACACACCAGTTCATGAAATCAAGTGTAGCCTTGATATCTTCTTCAGAAGCCTCTTTGTTAACACACCAGTAGTTCTCTGTACCTGTGCAAAGGCCCTGGTTAGCTTCATCACCTACACCAATGTAGATAGGAATCATAGCGAGGTCATCATCGCTGAATTTGCCTTCGCCTGTAAGGTTGCCGTATTCCCATGAACCATTCTGGAAGAATACTGCTTTCTTGTTAAGGAATTCATTTCTTGAATCATCACCTGTCTTAGCTGACAATTCTTTTCCTTCACATGTGCTGTTGTTGATGTAAAGATCAAAGATAGCACGATAGTTGTCAAGGTATGTTCCCTTAATAGCTGTGGTTGTTCCGATTCCATCTGCCTGATATTCAAAGTAGATAGGAAGGTTAGCAAGGTGTGTCTTAAATCTCCAGTCAGAAGAGCTGTCCATACCTGCTGAGCTGAATGCTGAGAATCCAAGTTCATCAGAACGAGCTGTAATGTCTTCTGCAACCTTCTTCAAATCCTCAAAAGACTTGATATCGTCAATTGTGTAGCCTGCTTCTTTGAGTAATGTCTTGTTGGTAATGAGACCGTAGGACTCGATAACGTATGCGATACCTAAAACAGCATCACCATCTTTTAATGAAAATGCATCATTTAACAGTTCTTTGTAAACATCTGATCCTGAAAGGTCATAGCAGTAATCTTTCCAGTTAGCAAGACCTACAGGTCCGTTTACCTGGAATAATGTAGGAGCTGAATCCTTCTGGATTTCTGCCTGTAATGTGGTCTCATATGTACCTTCAGCAGCGGTGAAAACAGTAACCTTAACGCCTGTTTCCTCTTCATAAGCCTTTGCCAGTGCCTGCCACTGTGGATCCTGTTCAGGCTTGAAGTTAAGGTAGTAAACTGAACCCTTAGCTTCCTTCTTGCCCGTTCCGCTGGTACATCCTGCTAATGTAGCAATAGCAAGAACTCCTGCGAGGACAATTGTTAATAATCTTTTTTTCATATTAGTAACTCCTCCTCTTTGATAGTTTTTCCGTTTCCTATTTGGAAACGTTTACATTTAATATGAAAAATAAATGTTTTGTAGCTTTATATTAATACTATTCCGTTTAAAAAGCAATACTTTTGTGAAAAATTTATAAAAATTATTTTACGCGCAGATATTTTTAGTGTAAAACATCAAATTCTGTCGACAGGTTCCTGTTATTTTATAGGCACATTACATATATCATACTTTGTTTTAGGGGCTGTAGATTATGGGTATTTGGAAACGTTTCAACATCGTCCTGACCCGGATCGGCCGCTGCGCTATTCCGATAAAATCTCTATTATCGCCTCCAGATTCTCTATCAACT
>JBJEND010000240.1:0-6151 GCA_051880015.1 Butyrivibrio sp.
GTTGTAGATGTTGCCCAGGTATCGGCACCGCCCAATACTCTATCTGTAACAAGGATACCCTTGTCCGCTCCCATGGCGATGGCTTCGCGGAGAACATCCTCTGCTTTGGGAAGTCCCATTGTAAGTACGGTAACTTCTGCACCATACTGGTCTTTTAATCTAAGTGCTGCCTCAAGACCGGCTTTATCATCAGGATTCATGATGGTAAGCATAGCAGCTCTGTCAAGTGTTCCGTCCGGGTTAAATTTAACGCCGCCCTTTGTATCAGGAACCTGTTTTACACATACTACGATTTTCACGGTTATACACTCCTTATTTAATCAATTTAATGTACGGAATATTATTTCAGTAAATCTGCTGAGATTACCATTCTCTGAACCTCTGAAGTTCCTTCATAAATCTCGGTAATCTTTGCATCACGCATCATACGCTCAACATCATATTCTCTGATGTAGCCGTATCCGCCGTGTAACTGAACAGCCTTTGTTGTAACTTCCATTGCAACTTCAGCAGCATATAATTTAGCCATGGCAGCTTCTACGGAATATGTCTTCTGTGTAGCCTTAGCCATAGCAGCTTTGTAAACTAACATCTGGGCAGCCTGAACCTTGGTAGCCATATCTGCAAGCTGGAACTGTGTATTCTGCTGTGCAGCGATGGAACGTCCAAACTGTTTTCTCTCTTTAACGTAAGCAATGGTTGTCTCTAAAGCACCCTCTGCAATTCCCAGAGCCTGAGCGGCAATACCGATACGTCCGCCGTCAAGAGTGTGCATTGCAATCGGGAAACCTTTTCCTAAAGGTCCGAGTAAATTATCCTTAGGAATTCTGCAATCCTGGAAAATCAACTCATATGTTGAAGAACCGCGGATACCCATTTTCTTTTCTTTGGTTCCGAAAGAAAATCCCGGAGTTCCTTTCTCTACGATAAAGGTGGAGAATAATTTTTTCTTTCTGCCCTTCTTATCTTCTACAACATCTGTTACAGCAATTACAATATATACATCTGCAACCTTTCCGTTGGTAATAAAGCATTTTGAACCGTTTAATACCCATTCGTCTCCGTCAAGAACTGCCTTGGTCTGTGCGCCCTGTGCGTCTGTACCTGCACCGGGTTCTGTCAATGCGAAAGCACCAAGTTTTTCTCCGGAAGCAAGAGGAACAAGGAATTTCTTCTTCTGTTCTTCTGTACCGTATGTCATAATCGGGTCAATGCAAAGGGATGTATGAGCAGATACGATAACGCCTGTTGTACCGCAAACCTTTGATAATTCTTCAACACACATAACATATGTTAAAGGATCACAACCCTGTCCGCCGTATTCCTTAGGAACAGGAATGCCCATAAAACCTAATTTCTGCATTTTCTCAACAGTTCCCTTAGGGAATTCTTCTGTCTCGTCAACTTCCTGAGCGAGAGGTTTAACTTCATTCTGCGCAAAATCTCTGAAAAGAGTTCTTGCCATCTCATGTTTTTTATCTAATGCAAAATCCATGATTATAATTCCTCCATTAATATGATATAAAAATTATTTACTGTAATCGTAGAAACCGATTCCTGTCTTTCTTCCTAATTTGCCGGCACGAACCATTTTCTTAAGAAGTGGATGAGGACGGTATTTAGGATCGCCGGTCTCATCATATAATACATTCATAATTGCAAGGCAGATATCCAGTCCTACCAAATCTCCCAGAGCTAAAGGTCCCATTGGATGATTTGCACCAAGCTTCATGGCTGTATCAACGCCTTCAACTGTAGCCACTCCGTCTGCAACAATACCCACAGCTTCATTAATCATAGGAATTAATATTCTGTTTACAACAAAACCTGCTGCTTCATTAACTTCAACAGGAGTTTTGCCGATTTCTTCAGAAATGGCAACAATTTTGTCTTTCATTTCATCAGGTGTATTCTCACCCTTAATAACCTCAACAAGCTTCATTACGGGAGCCGGATTGAAGAAGTGCATTCCGATAACCGGTCTGTCAAGGCCTGCTGCGATTTCAGTGATTGAAAGTGAAGATGTGTTTGTAGCAAACATGGCTTCAGGCTTGCAGATTGACTGAAGTTCTTTGAAAGTCTGCTTCTTAACTTCCATATTTTCAAGAGCTGCCTCAACGATTAAATCACAATCGGTACAAATGTCCTTAGTACCTGTTGTAATCTTGTTAAGAATGGCATCTGCAGCAGCCTGCTCCATTTTGCCTTTCTCAACTAATCTGCCAAGTCCTTTGGCAATTTTGTTCTTGCCGTTTGCTGCAAATTCATCATTAATGTCGCATAAGCAAACTTCATAACCTTCTGTCTGTGCAAAGGCCTGTGCAATTCCGGAACCCATGGTTCCGGCACCAATAATACCAACTTTCATGATTGTCCTCCTAAATATATATTAATATTTTTTAGCAATTTTTAAATGGAACAACTTTTAATTTTTTCTCTTTATCTTTCTCTAGGAAATTACCCATTCCTGCTTTCTGATCCTCTGTTTCAAAGCAGTCTCCGAATAATTTCTCTTCGATTACGATAGCTGCATCCATATCTGTCTGAAGGCCGTCGTTAATGGCTTTTTTACAGTTACGAACTGCAATAGGTGCGTTTGCTGCAATAATTGAAGCAAGCTTCTTGGCAGCCGGCATTAACTCTTCAATGGGATATACATTATTAACAAGGCCTATTCTGTAAGCCTCATCAGCCTTGATATTACGTGCTCCGTAAATCATCTCTTTTGCCTTGCCCACACCTACTATTCTGGCAAGTCTCTGTGTTCCTCCGAATCCCGGAGTAATTCCCAGACCTACTTCCGGCTGTCCGAAAACTGCGTTGTCAGAACAAATTCTGATATCACAGCTCATGGAGATTTCACATCCACCTCCAAGAGCAAATCCGTTGATTGCAGCTATTACAGGGATTGGGAAGGTTTCTATTTTTCTGAAAACATCATTACCCTTCTTACCGAAAGCTTCTCCCTCTGCCTTGGTAAGCGTGCTCATCTCTCCGATGTCTGCACCGGCAACAAAGGACTTCTCTCCGGCTCCTGTTAAAATAAGACAGCGTACAGTATTAATATCTACTGCACTAAAAGTAGCATCAAGTTCTTCAAGTACCTGACTGTTCAAAGCATTTAATGCTTTCTGGCGATCTATGGTAATAATACCTACAGCGCCTTCAACTTCGTATTTAACGAATTCCATGATAAAACTCCTTTATATTGTATTAGTCGCGTTCAACAAGTGTTGAGCAGCCCATTCCGCCTCCGATACAAAGAGTAGCAAGACCCTTCTTGGCATCTCTCTTCTGCATCTCATGAAGCAGTGTAACAAGAATACGGCAGCCTGATGCTCCAACCGGATGTCCCAGGGCGATAGCTCCACCGTTTACGTTTAATTTATCAGGATTAAATCCAAGGTCTCTTCCTACTGCGATGGACTGTGCTGCAAAAGCTTCATTGGCCTCTACAAGATCAAGGTCATCAATAGTCCATCCTGTTTTTGCAAGAACCTTCTTAGTAGATGCAACAGGTCCGATACCCATGATGGACGGATCAACACCGCCGAGGGCACCTGCTACCCATGTTGCCATAGGAGTAACACCAAGTTCTTTAGCTTTCTCTTCTGACATAACAACGATAGCTGCAGCACCGTCATTAATGCCTGAAGCGTTACCTGCAGTAACAAATCCGTCCGGATTAATGGTACGAAGCTTAGCAAGAGCTTCCATTGTGGTTCCCGGTCTTGGTCCTTCATCTGTATCTACAACAACGGTATTTTTCTTAACCTTAACTTCAACAGGAACAATTTCATCCTTAAATCTGCCTTCAGCCATAGCCTTTTCTGCCTTATTCTGGCTGTTTACAGCAAACTCATCAAGCTCTTCTCTGGTAAGTCCCCACTGCTCGCAGATGTTATCAGCAGTCTTAATCATATGATAATTGTTGAAAGCGTCCCAAAGTGCATCATTAACCATTGTATCAACAAGTGTACCGTTGTTCATTCTGTAACCGAATCTTGCGTTAGGAAGTGCAAAAGGTGCTCTTGACATGCTTTCCACACCACCTGCAACAACAATATCCGCATCTCCCGCTTCAATCATCTGGGCAGCCATATTAACACAGTTAAGTCCGGAACCGCATACAACGTTTACTGTAACAGCAGTTGTCTCAATAGGAAGACCTGCCTTAATTGTAGCCTGACGTGCTACGTTCTGTCCAAGACCTGCCTGAATAACACAGCCCATATATACATGGTCTACCTTGTCTGCAGGAACCCCTGCTCTGTTAAGAGCTTCTTTAATAACGATAGCTCCCAAATCCACTGCAGGAACTGAGCTTAAAGCTCCTCCCATAGTACCGATTGCAGTACGGCAAGCGCCTGCTAAAACAATTTTCTTAGCCATTAGAAAATCCTCCTTAAAATGATTTACTTAAAAAATTTTTCTTTGAACTTCTTTGCAACCACCGGCGGAACCAGTTTCTCAACTCCCGCATCATAATATGCCACTTCTTTGGCAATGGTGGAGCTTAAGAATGAATACTCCAGTCCGGTGGATAAAAACATAGTCTCGATAGACGGGTCAATGCTGCGGTTGACCTGGGCTATCTGCATCTCTGTCTCATAATCAGAAATAACCCTCAGTCCTCTGATAATGACCTTAGCATTATTACGGCGTGCAAAATCTATTGTCATGCCTTCAAAGGTCTGCACCTCCACGTTATCCAGTCCACTGACTGTTTCCCGAAGCATCATAAGCCTCTCTTCCATGGTAAACATAGGCTGCTTCATGCTGTTAATCAATATGCCTACTACCAGTTTGTCGACAATCTTGGCGGAACGGGAAATAATGTCAAGATGTCCCAATGTGACCGGATCAAAGCTTCCCGGATATACTGCTATCATTTTTTCTCCTTTTGTTCAAAAAATTATAACATATCAGTTTTAACTCACCTTAACATCATATCATTACCACCGTTAATTGTCAATTTTTTATCAATGTATTTTTGTGGAATTTTGCACAAAAAAATCCCCAAAGGAGCATATCTGCCCTTCGGGGATTAAGATTAGATTATTTAAGTATACAAATAGATTTTCCGGGCATAACAAGCTTGCCGTCATTCAATGTAACTGTTGACTCATCAACTGTTAAATATCCGCGAATTCCCATTGCTTCCAGCTCTGTACCGGAAATATTAACGGTAATCTCTTCCTCGGAAGTGTTATATACAATTCCGATTTTGCTGTCTTTCCAGGTCTTGGTTATGGCAGCCTGGTGTCCGTCGCACAGAGATTCAACCATAGCAATTTTACCTCTGGCAATTTCAGGATTTTCGTTACGGATACGAATAGCCCTCTTATAGTAATTAAGAATTGAAAGCTCATCTTCAAGCTGTTCATCCACGCCCGGGAAAGCTGACTGGACGCTCTTATCTGCTGCTGCAGGTCCAGCAGTCATTCCTGTGGTGTCAGTCTTGGACCATACCATAGGAAGTCTCTTATTCTCATCCTCTGTTCCTGAGCTCTTCATTCCAATCTCTTCACCATAATATACAAACGGGCTTCCGTTCATGGTAAGTAAAAGTCCGCCGGTCATTTTAATATTATTGCTTTTATTTATCAAGGCGTTGGCAACTCTTCCCATATCATGATTGGTAATAAACGGAGCATCTATGTAATCCGGATTGGCAGCACCATATTCATCCTGGCATTTAATGAGTTTCTTAACAAAGCTTGTTGCCGTTGAAGTTCCTCTTCCCGTGCTGATTAATGAACCCTCAACATCAGCAAGAGCAAAATTAAAGTAGCTTTGTGCATCGCTGGCATAATAGCCGGCAATGGTTGACTGGTTGGCCCACACTTCTGATACCATGTAGAAGTCAGGATTAAGGCTCTTGCAATAATTGAAGAACCAGTTGATAATCTCAAGATTACTCTCAGTATCTGCTTCTTCAAAGTGCATTGCGGCATCCATACGGAAACCGTCTACACCCATATCAATCCAGAATTTGGCTATATTCTCAAATTCTTCCCGTACCAGTTCGCTCTCAAGGTTTAAATCCGGCATTTCAGACCAGAACACACCTTCATAATAGTAAGGGCTTCCGGATACACGATAATATCCTGAAGTTACATACTCTGTTGCAAAATGATAGTAATCATAG
>JBJEND010000241.1:0-6118 GCA_051880015.1 Butyrivibrio sp.
TCCGGAAAATAATCCTGAATTATTGTTTAAAAGATGGAAGAACATGGAATCTCCATCCACTCTGGGTACTGCAATGTTTTTGCGGCTTAGTGCTCCTGCTTCCATAATCGGACGGACATCCACTTCATTACCAAATGACATATAAGCATATATGTTGTTATTCTCAGTATATTCCTGCAGGGAAAGTACCTTGTCATTTATTATACCGCTTAAGACAGCATTATCCTCCAAAGGCATACTGCGGCGTATTGCCTGTACTGATTGTCTTGCCAGCTTCTTATCCGTCATCAGTAACCGAACTCTCCTATAATTGATTCATCATTGTCAATCCATGTGCTTACATCTATAATTCTGTAATCAGTCCTGTTATCCCGGATGATTACCTGTTTAATGCCGGCATTGATAATGGTTCTTTTACACATGGAACAACAGTTGGCATTTTCAACATAGGTCATGCCGGGCAGTTCAAAACCTACAAGATACAGGGTGCTGTCAATCATGTTTTCTCTTGAAGCACTGATAATTGCATTGGTTTCCGCGTGGACGCTTCTGCAAAGCTCATAACGTTCCCCCCGGGGAATTTCCAGTTTTGCCCGGACACAGTAATTTAAATCAGAACAGTTTTGGCGGCCTCTGGGGGCTCCTACATATCCTGTGGATATAATTTCATCATTTTTAACAATAACAGCGCCATAAAGTTTACGAAGACAGGTTCCCCTCTGGGAAACAGCTTCAGCAATATCCAGATAATAGTTGTTTTTGTCTCTTCTGTCCATAGCAATTCCTCCTATCTGATAAAATCAGCCAGATTAAAATTTTCTGCCTTGTGGGCAAGAAAAAGAGTTCCTACATTGGCTCCTTCCATGATATCTTCTATTACATTAATATCCTTACTGTTAGCAATAACCATATCCGCACCGGCATCTGTGGCGATGGTGGCTGCAGCAAGCTTTGCCATCATACCTCCCGTGCCCACCAGACTGGCTGTTTCCTTTGCCATATTGCGTATATTATCGTCAATTTGGGGAACAAGATCAATAAAGCGGGCATCCGGATTAAGATTTGGGTCGTCGGTAAAAAGTCCGTCTATATCAGAAAGGAGAATAAGTAAATCTGCCCCTATCAGTGCACATACCAGTGCAGACAGCCTGTCATTGTCACCGAATTCAATTTCATATGTAGATACTGTATCGTTTTCATTTACAACAGGGATAGCTCCGAATTTAAATAATTCTTCAAAAGTATTTGCAGCGTTGCTACGGCTTTCTTCATTGAGCATGGTATATTTGGTCATAAGTACCTGGGCCGCAATCTGGTTATATTCTGCGAAAAGTTTCTGATATGTCATCATCAGACGACATTGTCCAATGGCTGCACAAGCCTGTTTTTCAGAAAGTATATCAGGCTTTTTTGTAAGACCAACTGTCTGCCTTCCCACTGCAATGGCACCGGAGGATACTAAAACGATATCTTTGCCCTGATTTTTAATATCACACAGTATGCGTACCAGACGTTCCAGCTTTTTGTAGTTAATATTTCCGGTGCTTTCATGGGTAATGGAAGAAGAACCGATTTTTACAACTATTTTCTTCTTATTTTTAAGTAATTCTCGATAATTTGTATTCATTGTTTATCTCCGTTTATTGTAGTTGTGCAATGGCTTCTGCTGTTTTGATTCCGTCCACGGCTGCAGAGGTTATTCCTCCTGCATATCCGGCTCCTTCTCCGCATGGAAACACTCCCTTAATTCCCACACTCTCCAGCATGTCATTTCGAAGCATTCTTACCGGTGAGGAAGTCCGGCTTTCGATTCCGGAAAAAACAGCATCAGGCATATTAAACCCTTTTATCATTTTATCAAAAGATTTCATTCCGTCAATAACAGATTCACACAGAAATTCAGGAAATGCTTCCCTAAGATTGGCCGGAGTACATTTTCCTTTAATCATGGGGATTACGCTTCCGGCACAAAGGGAGGATTTTCCGGCGCAAAAGTCCTCATTAAGCTGAAAAGGTACGGCACCGTTACCTGCTTTATATGCTGCTTCTTCAAGAAAACGCTGGAAGGTCACTCCGTCCAATATATCATTTCTGAAGTAATCATCAGGAGATATGGTTACAATAATGGCACTGTTGGCATTGACACCGTCTCTTTTGGAATAACTCATGCCATTTACACAGGTTCTGCCGGGCTCGGAAGAGGCATTTACCACATATCCCCCGGGACACATACAAAAAGAATATACTCCCCTGCCGTTTTGGGCTTTGGCTGTTACCTTATAGGAAGGAACAGGCAGAGGGCCGCAATCCTCACTTCCGTAGGCGAAATTATTAATCAGACTCTGGGGATGTTCAATGCGCATCCCGACTGCAAAGGCCTTTGGCTCCATAGGAAGGCCTTTGTTCCTTAAAAGTTCGAAGGTATCCCTTGCGCTGTGACCTAATGCCAGAACCAGAGTGCTGCATTCATAGTCATTACAATCGTTTATCTGTATTCCTTTAACACATCCTTCACTTATATATATATCAGTCATTTCAGACCGGAAATATACATTTCCCCCAAGTCGGATTATTTCATTGCGGATATTGTATATAACCCGGCACAGAATGTCCGTACCAATATGCGGCTTGGCGTCATACAGTATTTCCTTCGGCGCACCGAATTCCACAAAGGTCTCCAGAACCTTGCGGATTCTGCCGCTTTTTTCTTTAATGACTGTATTAAGCTTGCCGTCGGAAAAAGTTCCGGCACCTCCTTCACCAAACTGTACATTGGTATTCATGTCCAGTTCTCCGTTTTCCCAGAAGGTATTTACAATGGCTGTCCGCTGATGCACATCGGCACCGCGTTCAAATATAATAGGCTTATATCCTGCCCGGGCCAGAAAAAGTCCGCAAAAAAGCCCTGCCGGGCCGCTGCCTACAATTATTATTCGTTTGTCCCGACTGTAAGAGATTTGTGGAAAACTGTATTTCTCCTCTGCGATTAACATAATATTATTATTGTGAACTCTCTTAATAACTTCACCTTCAGATAAATTATCCAGGATAACATTCACACTGTATATGTACATAAGCTGCTCTTTTTTACGGGCATCCACGGACTTTTTAATAATTTCATAATGAAAAGAAGCCTTTGAAGGAAGCTTTAACATCTTAATTATAAGGCGGTTAAGCTCCTTTTCTTCGTTCTGTTCATAAATATTGAGTTTAAGCTGGTTAATTCGTATCATTGATTATCTCCTGCCAGTTTTCCGCTGGCGAACGCCCATGTAAGGTTGTATCCGCCGCATTTTCCGTCCACGTCAAGTATTTCTCCCGCAAAATACAGCCCTTTGCAAAGCTCTGATTCCATTGTGGCAAGATTGACTTCATCCAGATTTATTCCTCCTGCACATACCTGGGCATTGTCAAATCCGTTGGTATCCTTGGGAGAAACAGAAAAATCCTTTATTCCTGATACTATTCTGCGGATTATTTTAGAATCAATATCAGAACATTTGGTGGAGGGCTTTAATCCGCATTCTTTAACAATTACGTTTGCAAGCTTCTTATTAACAATACCTGAAATAGCCTGACATAACTCATTATTTTTATATTTTAATACATAATCCATCAGGCAGGTATATAATTCATCCTCTGAATAATCTTTTGCAAAATCAATATGAATTACCGGATTACGGCCTTTGTCAAGAAGTCTTTTAACAGTGCGGCTTAACTGAAAAACAGGAATTCCCGAAATACCATATCCGGTAAGCTGAAGCTCGCCTGCCTCTGTGGCAACAATTCTGCCGTCAAGTGTCAGCTTAAGTAAAGCATCCGTCCTGACGCCCTGCAGTTCTTTGTAAAAATTTTCTTTACATATCAGCTGAACCAATGCAGGGATTACCTTAATTACAGAATGTCCGAAAGCCTTTGCAAGAACATATCCGCTGCCGTCAGAGCCGGTTTTGGCTGCACATTTGGAGCCGCAGGCAAGAATAAGCTTCTTGCAGCTAAGGGTTTTTCCCGAAAAAGATACTTTAAATCCGTCTTTCTCCGATACTGCCTTTATCTCCCCGGTGTCGGTATGTATGGGAATATTAAGCCTGTCAAGTTCACTGCGCAGGGTGTCCAGAACAACGGAGGCCTGTTCACAACGGGGATATATATACCCGTTTTTATTGGTTGTAAGCATTCCCATGCCTTTGAAAAACTCAATAATGTCTTCAGGACCGAAGTTTTCAATTATTTTGAAATAATCCTTGGAAGAAGATGAATGAAAGCAGCTTCTGTCTGTATTAATATTGGTCAGATTGCATTTTCCGTTACCTGTAGACAGAATTTTTTTGCCTACTCTGTCCCGGTGCTCTAAAAGGCATACTTTAACTCCTTTTAAAGCCGCAGTTATGGAAGCAGTCATCCCTGCAGGACCTGCCCCTATTATTATTGTATCATATTTCATTGTCAGCATCCTTTTCTATGATGTATAGGACTCCAGAAAACTGTACAGCTCGTCCATGGTAAAAATCCTGCTTCGGTTAAGAATCATAATCTGTTCTTCCCGTGGCAGATTACAGAGCATAATGCCGGTATAGTCATAGAACGTACCGTCGGATTTGTAAATCCATACTTCTCCGTACATAGGGTAAAGTATATACATTTCTTCACTCTGTTCTGAATATTCCTTTGCAGAAGGTATGGTTGCTTCACTGTTCATAACATAATCCCTTTTTTTGATAATCCGGTTATCATTGTTATTATGAATGTAAATATAACCCGCTACATAGGAAATTATTCCTGTTAAAATTAATAAAATGGGTAAAATAAATTTTTTCATAACAGTCATATTTTACCCATATTTTATTATTTTATACTGTCACCGGTAAAAGCATGGGGAAGCATATCCCAAAAGGGAACTTCCAGTAAACCTTTACTGCGGTCTTTAAGGATTATTAATCCGTCTTTATCAAAAAATTCCGAAAGAAACTGACGGCAGATGCCGCAGGGATATGTGTATTCCTGTGAAGAACCTGCAATAGCAATGCATTTAAAAGCAGTTGCCCCTTCACTTACTGCCTTGACTGCAGCACATCTTTCTGCACATATGGTGCTGCCATAGGAGGCATTTTCCACATTGCAGCCTGTAAATACTCTTCCGTCATCTGTAAGAATGGCGGCTCCTACCTTAAAGCCGGAATAAGGAGAATAGGCATTTTGCATTGCTTTTTCTGCCATTTCCATTAATTTTTCAGAATTCATTCTGTCACCTGCCTTGTAATATTCAGATTATTAAGGATATGGGACTGCCTGGCTTCCATATCTGAGGCTTCTGAAGGCTCCATATGGTCATAACCCATAAGATGAAGCATACTGTGGGCTATCAGAAAAGCATACTCTCTTGTATAGGAATGCCCATATTCTTCCGCCTGTTCCTTAACCCGGTCCAGGGATATCATAATGTCACCTAACATCAGTTCTCCTGTTTCGGGATTAAAGCATTCATCCTCATTTTCCAAAAAATCAAATTCTCCGGGACGCTCATATTCAATCAAAGGAAAAGACAACACATCCGTGGCACTGTCAATATTTCTGAATTCTTTATTAATTTTGTGAATTCCGGAATTGTCAGTTAATGTCAGGCTTACCTCTGCCTCATATGGGCAGTTTTCATAGTCGAGGGCTTCATTAATAACCCTTTGGGCAATATCGTAATAGTCAATACCTAAATCCTTTTCATATTCCTGTTCAAGAATTAAAGTCATTTCTTACCACCCCTTTTTCCGCGGGTGTTTTGACCCGCTGTTGTATTGGTACTGTGTTTCTGTTCAAAACTGTCATAGGCCTGTACAATTTTCTGAACCAAGGGATGACGTACAACATCCTGCCCCGTAAGTTTTACAATTCCTATCTCTTCTATGCCTGACAGTACTTTGAGTGCAGTATCAAGCCCTGATGTTACGTCCTTTGGCAAATCTTTCTGGGTTAAATCTCCGGTAATTATTACCTTGGAACCAAAGCCTATTCTTGTAAGAAACATTTTCATCTGGGCGGGAGTTGTATTCTGTGCCTCATCCAGGATTATATAAGCATTGTCCAGAGTACGGCCTCTCATATAAGCAAGAGGAGCCACCTCAAT
>JBJEND010000242.1:0-6086 GCA_051880015.1 Butyrivibrio sp.
TGTCGCTCATAGAGGACGGAAAAATCGCAGAAGAAAGAACCTTAGTGGAAAATCTAACCATGAGTGATATTCCTAAGTGGTCGATGATTGGTTTTGATATCAATGGTAATAGGTCCGGGACTTCCAATGAGAAAACAATTTCTTTTCAAATAGAGGATTATCCCAAAGCAGGAACATATAAAATAGGGTTTGCCGGTTACGAAACAACCTTTGAAATGAAAATATACAAGTGAATCCTGGACTTGTATAATGAAATTCTGCTTACAGGCCCACAATATTATTTTTTACTGGATGAGTTGTTTTAAAGCAGCAAAGAGAATATGAAAGTTAATAAAACATCTTGACACATTTTTCCATTCGTGTTAAATTTCAAAAAGCGACATATGTGTCGCTTTTTATTTCGTGCGAAAGAAGGATAGGAAAAATGGTGTCATTAGACAAGAAATGGAAAGAATTTTTATATGCGGCCTGTGGCTTTGGACCAAATATGCTTTTTGTATTATTGGGCGCATACTTTACGGATGCAGTTAATCCTGCAGGACTCACGGCAGACATTGAGAATTGGAGCTTGACAGGATATACCTTGATTGCACCTTCAATTTTTGGATTATTATGGATGATTGCAAAGGTTTTTGACGGACTGGTGGATATCCCGCTTGCTTCATTAACTGATAATATCCGAACCAGGTGGGGAAGAAGAAGACCCGCAATTCTGATTGCTTTTGTACCAATGGTGGTTAGTTATCTTCTTGTCTGGATGCCTCTGGAGTTTAGAGAAAACAGTATCGTTAATACAGTTTGGATGACAGTGATGCTTTTTGTGTTTTTTGCATCGTATACAATGTCGCTCTTAACTTTTTACGGAAGCTTATCAAGTGTATGTAAGGACGAAGAACAGAGAACACGCGTAGGCAGCTTCAAATCTTTTTTTGATACAATCGGCTACTGCCTTGTGTATGCCTTAGTTCCTGTTTTTATCGGAAAAGGAATTAATATCGGAGATTTAGTAAAGGTTGCAACACCTGTAATGCTTACAATGCTTATACCTTTGTTCATTATCAAAGAAGGTGAAAAGTATGGAGAAGGAAAGGATTATCTTCCGGAAGCAAAAACCAAACTTACTACAAGTCTTAAGCTTACCTTAAGTAACAAACAGTTCATATTCTGGCTTATACCTAATGCGACAGCATTTTTTGGATTACAGATGTTTTTGACGGCACAGAATTCCCTTATTTCAGGTGTTATGAATTTAAGTGCCGGAACGGCTGCAATACTTAATACTTTTGCTTTTGCACCGGTACCTGTTATGCTGTTTTTATACTACAAGCTTATTAAGAAAAAAGGAATCAGATTCGCATATCAGCTTTGTCTTGTATTGTTCGCTGTAGCAATACTTAATTTCTGCTTTGGCAGTGAGTATATGTTCCCTCATAGTCCAAAGACAAGAATTGTTATCGGTTGTATAGGCAGTGTTATCGGAAGTTTCTCAATTGGAGCTTTTTTTGCAACTCCATACATGATTCCGTCACAAATTGCTGCCACGGAATTCAAAAAGACCGGCAAAGACCATACAGGAATGTATTTTGCGGTTCAGTCCCTTTCAACGGCAGTTGTTGCTGCTATTTCAACAGGACTTGTATATGAATATATCAAAAATATTCAGGTGGACAAGGTAATTGACGGTGTGGCAGTCGCCGGAGAAACATGGAAAGTAGGCGTTGGACTTGTCCCTGTAATAGTTAGTGTTATGTGCATTATTGGATTTTTAGTTGCTTTTAAAATGCCCAAAAGCTATACTGAAGAGTAAAGCGATTTGAAAGGGGAATACATATGGGCACAAAGGGAGATGCAACAAAAGACAGGATAATCAATGTTTCTCAGAAATTGTTTGTTGAGATAGGATTTGGAACTGTTACAATGCAGGATATATGTAGGGAAGCAGAGATTTCCCGAGGCGGATTGTACAGGTATTTTGGCTCAACAGAGGAGATTTTTGCAGAAATAATTGAAAGAGAACAAAAAAATGCTTTTGCGTATCTTAACCGTGGTAGAGAAGCTAATGTTTCGGCAAAGAAAATGTTTGAGATATTTCTTACAGACCGTATAAGGGCTTTAACCGCACCCAATGTTGCCTTTGATAATGAAGTTTCAGAATTTGCCGCCAAGAGCGAATTGGGGAAAAGAATATTGGTAAATCGTGCCGAAAGTTCCATAGAGGTACTTAGTGGGCTAATAGAAAAGGGAATCGCGGAGGGTGAATTTCACTGTGATAACGCAAAGGCCACTGCAACCCACATCTTATGGTTACTTGAGGGTATGGGCAAGCATAACGCATTGATAGCTGTAACTGATGAAGAGATTGATGAGCAGATGGGCCTCGTTGCCGGGCTTTTAGGTACAAAAGAATTGAAATACAGATAATTTTGGAAAAGCGGGTTTACCCCGCTTTTTCTTATTAAGTCTTATGTATAATGTGCCGATAAACTATAATAAAATACTACCGGTAAAAGGATTTATCGGTTCACATGGAAAGGAGTCCCATATGAAAATAACAAACAGTTCTATTATTATGGCTTCTGCTCATCAGGAAACATCCTTTGTATATCAGGAAACGATGACAATTAATGCAGCCAAATCAAAAGATGTGGCGGGAGCAATTCTTAACTTATCTGCAGAAGGTACCGGAAAGAATCTCAAGGAATCCATGGTAGAGTACCAAAAACAGCAAGAGGAAGAAGCAAAAAAGAAAAAACAGGAAAATGAAGCCCACTCTATACGGCAAATGGCAGAACAGATGAAAAACCGGCCAGTAGGCAGTCAGTTTGAAATGTCAGATGAGTATGATATGAAAATTAAGATGCTCAGGCAGATTCTTGCTGCTCTTAGGGGAGAGGAGATTCCGGAAGATTGTAAGATTAAGCCACATGAAAAAGGCAAAGTTCTGGATCTTCGGTCTGCCGGATTCAGAAAAATTGAAGGAGTATCTTTTGACCTGAGTGCAAAAACATCAGTAAGCCTGGGCTCAATAGAGATAGGTACAAACGCTTCCGGAACAACGTGGCAGAAGATAACGGCTGCTTCCGGATTTATAAGTGAATCAGAAAGTACAACATTTGCCTCAAAAGGACTTGTAAAGACTGCGGATGGAAGAAGCATTGATTTTAATATTGAGGTGTCTATGTCCCGGGCATTTATGAGCCGGATTGATACGCTTGAGGTTCAGGATTATATAAAGACAGATCCTCTAATGATAAACCTTGATACCAATATCGGTTCCGTTAGTGACCAAAAGTTTTTCTTTGATTTGGATTCTGACGGGGATGAAGAGCAGATTTCTTTTGCAGGAAAAGGTTCCGGATTCCTGGCACTAGATAAAAATGGTGACGGAAAGATTAATGACGGCTCCGAGTTGTTTGGAACAGGCAGCGGAGATGGGTTTAAGGATCTTGCCGTTTACGATGAAGACGGAAACGGATGGATAGATGAAAATGACAGTGTCTTTTCCAGACTAAAAGTTTGGACGAAAGACGAAAATGGAAATGATTATCTGATAGATTTGAAGAAAGCAGATGTGGGAGCAATTTATCTTAGTAATGCAGATACACAGTTTTCACTTAAAGATGCTGATAATGATCTGAATGCGGAAATCAAGAAGACAGGAATCTACTTAAAAGAAAGTACGGGAGCTGTTGGCACTCTTAATCATGTCGATCTTGTGGTGTAAGAGAGAGCGTGGGAAAGGGAGAAAACTAACGATATATAGGAGGTCTTGATATATGCCGGAATTCGGAATGCCCACATTAATTGAAACAGACAGCCTTGAAGAGACAATGAGCCTTTGTAAAGAGCTGGGATTATCCTTTGTTGAATTGAATATGAATTTGCCTCAATACCGGGTGGAGTGCCTGGAGAGGATTGAATATCTGAAAGCATTTCAAGAAAAGTATCAAATAAGATACACAATTCACCTTGATGAAAATCTAAATATTTGTGATTTTAATACGGCTGTTGCCGGGGCTTATATGGATACGGTGGAGAGAACAATCAGGGTTGCCAAAGCCTTAAATGTACCTGTTCTCAATATGCACATGAATCATGGAGTGTACTTTACATTGCCCCATGAGAAGGTGTGGCTTTTTGAAAAATACTTTGAAGATTATATGGAATCGTGGAAAAGATTTCGTACAGTTTGCGAGAATTTAATCGGAGATTCAGGTATAAAAATATGTATTGAAAATACCGATGGCTACAGAGATTATGAAAAATCGGCGATAGAGTATCTGCTCCAAAGCAGGGCTTTTGGCCTTACATGGGATATCGGTCATTCAAACGCTATTGCGAATATCGATGAAAAGTTTATAATGGATAATGGCAGTAAGTTGTGTCATTTCCATATTCATGACAGTCTGGGTAAAAATAATCACATGACACTGGGCACAGGAGAAATTGATTTGGCTCAGAGGTTAAGCATAGCTAAGGACTGCAGGTGCGTGGTAGAGACAAAGACGGTTGAGGCATTAAGTAAGTCGGTAGACTGGCTTAGAGAAAATCAGTACATATAGAAACGGTGTAATATTCGTTGACTTTTAGAAAATATCCTATAAAATAAATTTATACGGCGAATAAATGCAGGAGTGAACAGCGTGCACAATAAAGGTCATAAATTAATTTGTGTATTGATTATATTTGTTGTGTTTTTTTCAGGAATGTGCTTTGATGGTATTAAAGTACATTCCGCATTTCCGTGTACACCTTCGGAAACATCCAACACTGCCATTACCGATGTACAGGCATGTGCAGTAAAGACACCATGTATTTGTGAAAATACGGGAGTGACCCGGTTAATAAAACAATTTGCAAATCATAGGGAGAATACTAAAATATCCCGGGATTTTCTATGCCGGAATATCTTTTTTCTGTATGAGGGAAATTCTTACACAAGTTTAGACGGAGTAAAGCTTATTATAAAATTCCGGGACGAGCTTGTCACAAATTATATCCACAAATCCGACGGCAAAAAACGCATCTGATAAAATTCATAATGGCAATAAAATTGAATCAGAAAGGATTAAATTATGAGTTTTATGCATATTATGGGACTGCTGGGAGGACTGGCTCTGTTCCTGTACGGAATGCAGATGATGAGTGCCGGTCTTGAAGCTGTAGCCGGAAATAAGATGAAAGTCATTTTGGAAAAGCTTACAGCCAACAGATTTGTAGGGGTATTTGTAGGTGCGGCTATTACCGCTGTTATCCAGTCTTCATCGGCTACAACTGTCATGGTAGTGGGATTTGTTAATTCGGGTATGATGACATTGAAGCAGGCAATCTGGATTATTATGGGTGCTAACATTGGCACAACAATTACGGGACAGTTAATCGCACTGGATGTGGGAGGAATTGCACCGATTGCAGCATTTATAGGTGTTGCAGCAATTATATTTATTAAAAATGAAAAGTTAAAGCATGCAGGTGAAATCATGGCGGGATTAGGTGTTCTTTTCATTGGAATGAATATGATGGGAACATCAATGGAACCTCTGGCAAATTCAGAACGCTTTGTGGGTATTCTGACGAAATTTGAAAATCCCATACTGGGCATTGCAGCCGGAGCCATTTTTACTGCAATGATTCAGTCCTCGTCTGCATCCGTCGGCATATTGCAGACATTAGCCGGCAGCGGTGTGATTGGATTAAAAAGTGCCGCATTCGTATTATTCGGGCAAAATATCGGTACCTGCATTACAGCATTTCTGGCATCTGCAGGAACAAGCAGAAATGCCAAAAGAACTACATTGATTCATATTATGTTTAATGTTTTTGGCACGGCGGTATTTACATTTTTATGTCTTGCCACACCCATTATTCCAATGGTGGAAAGCTGGACCAGAGGAAATGTACCGGCACAGATAGCCAATTTACATACCATGTTTAATGTAGTTACCACATTGCTGCTGTTGCCTGTGGGAACCTATCTTGGAAAGCTGGCAACAGTTATTTTGAGGGATAAAAAGGGCAATAACGAAAAGGAGGGAATGCAGGTCTGCTACCTGTTGGACATAAAGCATATAAATACTGAAAAACTT
>JBJEND010000243.1:0-6083 GCA_051880015.1 Butyrivibrio sp.
AGAAGATATGCGTCATCCACAACACCTGCATTATTTACCAGTACGTCTATATGTCCGAAATGTTTAAAAACCTCACGGAACATTCCTGAAACTTCTTTCTGGTCAGATACATTGGCCTTCACTGCTATGGCATCACATCCCATAGCCTTAATTGCTTCCACAACCTTCAATGCTTCTTCTTCGCTGCTGTTGTAATTAACTGCTACATCCATTCCCTCTTTTGCCAGCCTTAAGGCGCAGGCTCTTCCTATTCCTCTTGAAGCGCCCGTTACGATTGCTACTTTGCTCATAACTTTATCCTCTCTTTATATTATCTATGCTTTCTTTAATACCACTGCTGTATATGAACCTCCGGCTGCATAACTTGTTGCAAGGACATAACGGTAAGCACCGGTATCCACGGATACTTTTTTGGCTTCCCCTGCCTCAAACATAAATGCCGGCTGTTTAGCAGAAAGCTTTCCTGCAAGTAATAATGAACCGTGTACAACTGAAAGGGTAGCTGCTGCTGCTCTGGATTCTCCCACAAGTGTCTTAACACTGAGTACCGGTTTCATATTATCCCCGAATACTCTTTCGTATGAATCCATTTCAATCTTATCTATAACGGTATTTCCGTTACCGAAACCGATTATGGCATCAATATCATCCGGAGTAATTCCGGCACTTTCGCAGGCAGCCTTAACAGCTTTATCAAGAGCTTCACCTGAACCTTCAAGAGTACCTACGGTAACGGATTCATGATTCATTCCGTATCCTGCAATTTCTGCATATTTAACTGCATTTCTTTCCTCTGCAGATGCCTCACTTTCCAGCATTACAGATGTGCTTCCCTCACCCAGAATGAATTTTCTGTCCTTCATTCCGTAAGGTGTGGTATCCGTTCCCTCTGAAAGCAGTCCCAATCTGTCATAGAATATTCTTGTAATTTCAGTATTTTCATCTACGCCGCATGCCAGCATCATTTTCTGTGCACCGTCACGTACTGCATTATAGGCATAACATACGCTCTGGAGTCCCGCCTGGCTTCCGTTTGTGAGGGTAACATTCATTCCCTTTACCCCTGAATTAATGGAAAAATATCCGCCTGCTGCATTGTATACCGTATTAGGGAATACAAATGCGCTTCCTGCATTAATTCCGTTTTTAATTAAGCCTTCATGGAAATTAATGATATCTGTTGCAGGTCCGTCGGCAGTACCGATAATTACACCTATATCCGTTGCATTTTCATCGGTAACGGTTACTCCTGCATTCTTTAAGCAGGAACGTCCTGATACTACCTGTATCTGACTAAGCTTATCCAGCTTACGGTAAAAACTTAACTTAATCTCATGTTCTTTATAGTCATCTGCACCTACTTCTGCATGAAGGGAACCGTTTTCTGCTTCGGCAAATCCCTTATCTGCACCCTCAATATAGGCATCAATGCTGTTTCCCAGGCTGGATACAAGACCCATACCGGTAACAAATACACGATTATTTTCAAGAGGTTTAATATCCTTGTCATGTTTTGCAAAAATCACACTGGCATTATTGCCGCCAAATGCAAAATTGTTAGTCATGGCATATTCAATTTTTTTGGATTTCTTAACATTAGGCATAAAGTCAAGCTTACCGGCTTTTTCTTTAAGATTCTCCAAATCCTCATCAGAATATCCGATAGTAGGAGGAACCGTATTTGTTGTCAGTGCTTTAACGGTATAAATTGCTTCAACCGCTCCGGCAGCTCCGAGGCAGTGTCCCACCATGGATTTAGTTGAATCTACAGCTGTATTTTCGTTGTTTCCGAATATATTCTGCATTGCCTGAATTTCGGTGGAATCGTTAAGGGGTGTTCCTGTTGCGTGTCCGTTAATGTAGTCAATACTTTCCGGCTTCATATCGGAATTTTCCAGTGCCCATTTCATAGCGTTCATCTGTCCTTCGCTGTCAGGTCTGGGAGCAGTAATATGATGTGCATCTGAGCTTATTCCGCCGCCTAAAACATCGCAGTAAATATGAGCGCCACGGGCAACTGCGTGCTCATAGGATTCAACTATTAATGCACCTGCGCCTTCACCCAGAGTGATACCCTTACTCTTATTATACGGTGAACACGGATCTGTATCCAGAGCATGAAGCGCTGTAAAACCGCCAAATGCCAGTGCGGAAAACGTATCAGAACCTCCGCATACGAAAACATCACCTACACCTGCCCTTATAAGGTCACAGGCGTATTCTATACTGATTGTACTGGCGGCACAGGCATTACCTACGTTGGTAACAACACCCTTTGCCCCCACTATCTTTGCTACGTTGTTGGCAATAGCACCGATAGGCATTTTAATAATATCCTCTGTTAATGCCTTGGAAGGATCCTCTTCATAGGCGGTAAAGAATTTCTGAATACTGTTAGCTCCACCCACACAGCTTCCGATAATAACACCGACTCTGTCGGCATTCTCTTTTGTCATATCTATTTTAGAATCGCTGAGTGCTTCATTAACAGCCTTAACACAAAGAAGGGATACTCTGTCCATTTTATCCGCATCTTCCCCTGCATCCACATCAAAATGCTCTGCCGCTTCGGCTCCCATATGGGAATAACACTCTGCCGTATTAATCGATCTTACCTCTTTAATACCTGAAACACCGTTAATACAGTTATTCCAGCTTTCATCCACTGTATTACCAATGGCGTTAATCATACCAAGTCCTGTTATAACAACTCTTTTTTCTTTTTCTGCCATTATACTTACCTCTTATCTCTAATGCCTTTTCGGGGCTTGACGCCCCGGCATTAATAAATTTCTGCCTATATATTAGGCCTCCATATGTTCCATAACGTATTTGCTGAGTGCTTCAATATTATAGAAGTTCTCTTTAGCAACACCTGTCATCTGTACACCGAATTCCTGATCGATTCCGGCAATAATTTCAAGTGAATCAATAGAATCAAGTCCGATTCCGTCTCCGAAAAGTTCGATTTCATAATCAAGCTCTTCTGCAGGAATTCTTAAATTTTCAACAAGTATTCCTTTAATCTTTTCTGCTATTTCTGTCTGCTTTGCGTCCATTGTAATATTCTCCTTTTTAAATAATATGTATATAGATCAGTGTATTCACTGTTTCTACCACTCAATCTTAAAAAATCTGTCCCGTACCGTGTGGTCCGGCTGTTCATAGGTAACAGTTGTTTTGGATATCCCCTTGTAAGAAGGGAGTTCGGCACTTTTTGATTTGACCTTTGCTTTCAGGTCTTCCTCTATTGCGGAAGCTGCCGTATCTTTGTAAAAGTCCATATCCGGAAGCACTACTGCTTCAATGAGAGGTCTTCCTCTTAAATCCCCCTCTCTGACTGCGCAATCCTCTATTCCTTCAATTCCCCGCAGAACATTTTCCAGTTCCTCCGGAGAAATATTTTCACCATTGGGAAGGATTATGAGATTTTTTCTGAGTCCTGTAATATGTAAATAATTTTCCTCATCAAACTCTCCCAAATCACCGGTGCGAAGCCAGCCGTCTGCAGTAAATACTTCTGCAGTCCTTTCAGGGTCATTATAATAGCCCTTCATAACCACATCGCCTCTTACCTGGATTTCCCCGTCTACAATTCGTACTTCCGTTCCCGGATATACCTTTCCGATGGAATCAGGTACTTTTGCGCTGTCCACATTACCTGATACTATATTGGAGGCTTCCGTCATTCCATATCCTCCGAAAAGGGTAATTCCAAGACTTTCCGCCTGTTTGATAAGCTTTGGCTGCACATATGCGCCTCCGCAGATAATGGTTTCTATTCCGTCAAGGAATTCCCTGCCTTTAATTCTGGCCACTGCCAGTACCGTTTCCGCAAGTCCGGGAACCAATGTAAGAATAGTGGGTTTCATTTTAGGTATATCAAACACAATATTGCTCATATCCTCACAGGCATATACCAGAGCCCCTGTGTATATACAGGTCAGAAGTCCTCTGATTGCTCCAAATACATGGGAGAGGGGCAGTATCGCAATCGTCCTTTGGTTAAAGGGATGACCCGGTATAAACAATCCGTTATGGGCAGCCCTCATGATTGCCCTGTGTGAAAGCATGGCACCGTAAGGATTTGCCGGATCATTATTCACCGAAAAGCATATAACTGCAATGTCTTCAGGATCAACCTGTGCCATATCACCCACATTTTCTGATGTATCCCTTACAGAAAAAACTTTAACCGGCTGATTTGCAGCTATTTTCTCAAAGGACGGATGGATAAATAAACCTTTTATATCAAATTTATGAATAAGCTTTGTCAGACAGTCATGACTTATGGCATTTTCTGCAGCAGGCAGCATAATTACCGTAAAACCCGCAGTGGGAATTGCCATATACAGCTCCATTGCAGCCATACCGTTAGGTGCAAGAACTGCAATGATGTCACCCTTTTCAAATCCCTGCTCGTAGAGGAATGCCCTTCTGTGGGCAATACGGTCATACAGTTCTCCGTAATTAATCGTATCCACCATATCGCTTATGGCGGGGCAGTCTGCAAATTTCTTTTTACAATTCTCCAGCAGCTCGCAGAATGTATAGCACAAAGGAAGCTGCGCCAAATCCTCCGGTGCAAGAAGCTGTTCAAAATATTCTTTCTGTTCTGATGAATATGTAATCATTTTATGCTCTCTTTCCCAATTCAAGGTCAAGTTTTTCCTGAATTTTCTGTTTTACCATTTCAGAAATTTCCGTTTTCTTCATTCCTCCGTATTCACTGTATGGTATGGGCGGAAGAAAATGAATATATGTGACACAGGGTTTCAGGCTGTTACCATTAAGGGCTTTATATGAATCGATAATTGTTACAGGTACAATAGGAGTCTTAGACTCAAGTGAACATCTGAAACATCCGGAATGAAACGTCTGCAGGGTGTTTTTATTATCCTTATATCCTCCCTCAGGGAATATAAGATATTTTTTACCTGCTGCAACTTCCGTGCTTATTTCCTTAAGTATCTGAAGCTGTTGTTTTGGATTTTCAAAATCAAGTCTTTTTCCGTCTACAAGGTCAATAACCTGCTTTGCAACTATTTTCTGTGACTGTTTTTTCTCCATAAGCACGCGGCACGGTTCATCATGATGAAGCATAATTCCCAAGGCATCATATTTACCCTGATGATTGGAATACATTATGTATCCACCCTCTTTAGGAAGGTTCTCAAGTCCGTATACTTTGGTAGTGGCTCTTCCCCGCTTTTTGAAATGCTCCATTATATGCTGGGCCAGTCTGTATCGGTCCAGCTCGTTATGTTTTTCCGGATGCTTTTTAAATTTAGCACAATCATACAGCATATGGACTACGAACCATGGGCTGGTTAATGCTACAAAATAAAATCTGAATAACTTGGTTTTCATTTCATACCGCTTCCTTGGTAAATTATTTTTGAGAAAAACTCTGCCAGTATCCTGTCATCATTTTCTCTACCGCCCGGGGCGGAACAAGGGGGGCACATACCCTGTCATGGGTCTCCCGGGTAAGATATCCCAGTCTGCCGTATTCCTCTCCGGCTTTTTTAACTTTATTTAGATAGGCATTAAATATTGCCTTCATCTGATCCAACAGAAGAATTTCACCCTGCGGACAGAATATGGAAGTATATTTATCCCTGCCGAATATAAGGTCAAATTCGGCCTTGACACCATCAAATACATAATCCGTTGAAGAATGGGCGCATGAGGATACAATGGTGAATTTCTTATCCGCAAGCTCCGGTCTGAAGTCCAGAATAGCTAGATTATCTTCTGTTGCCAGCTTTCCGTTATAAGGAAATTTCATGGGAAGCATTCTGTCTATAACTGCTTTCATCTTGGATGAAACTCCGAAAAAATACAGTGGAAACACTAAAATTATTTCATCACTTTGTATCATTTTCTCCCGGATTAAATCCATATCATCCCTGATTGCACATACCCCCGGTGTAACCTTCCAGCAGCAGAAGCACCCCTTACAATGTTCAACATTCAGTTTGGAAAGTTCCAGTACCTCAACCTCTGCATCAACGGAAGCCTTAATACCTTCAACAAATTTCTCTGCTACCATCATGGAACGGCTGTTCTCATTTCTGTAG
>JBJEND010000244.1:0-6057 GCA_051880015.1 Butyrivibrio sp.
CGTCTGCGTCCCAGAAGATTGCTGCTGTTCTTAAATGCGCCACCTGTCATGGAACCGCCGGGACTGAAAGACTCTCCCTCCAGAGTCACAATTCTAAGAGAATAATGGTATTTTTTTGCCACTGCAATGGCGTGGTCGATATGATCTGCCACCAGCGTCCTTCCAAGCAGATACTCTGTAAGCCCCCGGTATTTCTCCTCCGTATGCACAAGCGAACTGGCAACTCCGATAATTCCTTTCTCCCCAAGCGCCGCCTCATTCTGGAAACTGCTTTTTCGGCTGACTGCGGTAAGGGGAAGAAAGGTTGCCCGACCAAATCTGTTTTTCTTCAGAAAAGTGATCATGCGCTTTGCCGTATCTTCATTGTCGGTGACAATATTCTGGATTGTTCCTCCTAACGCTGTTTCTATTGCCGTTTCATATTTCTTACCGGTTTTAATAATATCTGCAACAACGCCGATTACACCGCTGTTATGCTCCCTGCATTCCATGACTTTACGAATACTGTTTCCATATCCGTCATAACGCTCTGCAATATTTTTCAGGGTTTCCAGGCGCGAAGTATTTCTCATAAGAAGTTCCTTGCTCTGAGTCAGCTTCATTCCTGTTTCCTGCTTATTTTTTCTCCGGTTAACCAAAAGTGTTTCATTGTAATTAATGTTTCCTGACAATTCATCAGCTTCTCTGGTTATGAGCCCCAGCTTATTCTGAAGAGAACGTATAGCACCATCAAATTCACTTTCGTCTGTTTTGTAATTAATAAGACGGCTGTTTAATTCGGCCTTGCGGATATTAATCTGCTCCAGCATTGTGTTATATCTTTGAATGTTGGATTGTATAACGCTTTTATTATTAAGATTGTCAAAAATGGCATTTTTCTTACTGTCAATTTCTGACATGATTCTGTCCAGGGAAGCATTAAGGGACTCCACTTCTCTGTCCACTGTATTTTTGTGTGCCAGTACCTCATCAGACTGTTCTGATATATCAAATTTCTGCTTTATAAGGTTTGTTTTCTCTTCATCCCGTTCTGCAAGCTGTTCATTTAATGACTTAATGCGGTCCGCAATATGGGCATCGTTGGAGTTGGCGGAATTTATCTGTTCTTTAAGAATTTCTATCTGGCTGATTAATTTATTTTTATCTATTTCTGCCTGGTTATGCTTTGCGGTAAGTTCTTCTATTTCCCCGGAGACATTCTGGATTGCTGCATCTTTTTCATCATAAACAGCTTTAATCCTGTCAAAATTTTCCTGACTTTCGGCTATATCGCCATTTACAATATCTAATTTGGATGACGTTTCCTCCAATGTCTTTTTAAGAGAATCCGATTCCAATAAAAACAGATTCACTTCGTATTTCTTAAGCTCTTCCTTGAGCTTTAAATATTCCCTTGCTTTTTCTGACTGCCTTGAGAGGGGGCCTACCTGTTTTTCCAGTTCTGCCAGGATATCGCTTATACGGACAAGATTCTGGCTTTCACTGTCAAGACTTTTCTGGGCTGCAGCTTTACGTCTTTTGAATTTAACGATTCCTGCCGCTTCATCAAAAAGCTCCCGTCGTTCTTCCGGTTTGCCGCTTAAGATTTTATCAATCTGACCCTGTCCTATTATGGAATATCCTTCTTTACCCACACCTGTATCATAGAAAAGCTCGTTAATATCCTTAAGTCTGCAGGGATTACCATTAATGGCATATTCGCTTTCTCCTGAGCGGTATACTCTTCTTGAAACCGTAACCTCATCATATGCTATATCCAGACGGTGGTCGGTATTGTCTATGGTCAGGGAAACACTGGCAAAGCTTACAGGTTTACGCATTTGTGTTCCTGCAAAAATAATATCTTCCATTTTAGAACCTCGGAGCTGTTTTGCACTCTGCTCACCCAGAACCCAGCGAACTGCATCGGCAATATTGCTTTTACCGCTTCCGTTGGGTCCGACGATACCCGTTATTCCATTGTCAAATTCAAATACCATTTTATTGGCAAAGGATTTAAAACCCTGTACCTCTATTTTTTTTAAATACATGTACTATACCTGCCTAAAAATTTATCAATTTTGCATTTTTAATATTGCATTGTAAGCAGCCTGCTGTTCCGCTGCCTTTTTGGTACGGCCTTTTCCTTCACCGATTACTTGTCCCTCTACCTTTACTTCTACATGAAATTCCTTACAATGATCGGGGCCTTTCTCATCCACAAGAAAATATTCCGGTCCTTCTTTATACCCGGACTGTATTCTTTCCTGAAGAATGGATTTACTGTCTACAAAAAGTTTTTTGTTATCTATATCATTCAGTATAAAGTTGTGTACAAAACCTGTGGCACACTCAATGCCTCCATCTGTGTATATGGCACCCAGCACCGCTTCCATAGCGTCGCTGATAATGGAGTCCCTGAATCTGCCGCCGGTCAGCTCCTCACCTTTTCCCAGAAAAACAGCTTCATCCAGTTTGATTTCCCTGGCACAGATGGCAAGTGTAGGTTCACACACAATGCTTGCCCTCAGCTTAGTAAGTTCTCCTTCCGGTAAATCAGGATATTTTTTAAACAGGAAATCACTTACCGTTACTTCCAGAACCGCATCTCCCAAAAATTCCAGTCTTTCATTGTTGTGGTGCTTATCATGGTACACCTCATTGCCATAAGAACTGTGGGTAAGTGCAAGCTTTAAAAGTTCAAAATTTTTAAATGTATAATTAATTCTGTTTTCAAAATCCTTAATTTTTTTATTAGACATATTTATACCCGGCCTTTCTGTGGGTGGTAAGTATTAATAAGACAAAAAGCCCATAAAATGGGCTTTTTATTACGCAATTTGTGTACAGATACAATATACACAAAATATTAATTGAGCGCACTTTTAATCTGTTCAACAGCATCAGCAACAGTAACTATTGATTCAGCAGCTTCATTAGGGATTTCAATATCAAATTCCTCTTCAATACCCATAATAATCTGGAAAACATCAAGAGAATCAGCACCTAAATCATCTACGAAGGTTGTTTCCATTGTGATTTCCTCTGCATCAACATTCAATACTTCTGCAATAATCTGCTGCAACTTTTCAAATTCCATGATATATTCATTCCTTTCATAAAAATTCTGATAATAGAATTATTCATTAAGAGTCAACCCTTTGATTTTACCGCTTATATCTGCTTCTACAAAAGAGATACACTGGTAAATAGAGTTTTTAATTTCCTTGGCATCAGAAGAACCGTGAGATTTTACGACAAGACCGTTAAGGCCAATCATTGGGGCTCCGCCGTATTCTGTGGCATCATACTTCTTCAGGACCTTTTTCATGGATGGCTTAACTAAAAGTCCACCTATCTTACCTCTAAAGGTAGATTTCATGCTCTCCTTAAGTTCCTGTACAAGAGTAGCTCCTACACCTTCAAACATCTTCAATATGCAGTTACCTACAAAGGCATCACATACTATGACATCTGCACCTCCGGCAGGAATATCCCTCGCTTCTACGCTTCCGATAAAATTGATATCCCGGCATTCCCTTAAAAGCGGCATGGTCTCCTTAACAAGAAGATTGCCTTTTTCCTCTTCTGCACCGATATTAACAAGCGCTACCCTGGGATTCTTAATGCCCATTACACTTTCCATATAAATGGAACCCATTTTGGCAAATTTGACAAGATGATCCGGACGGGCATCCACATTGGCTCCACAGTCAACTAACAATGACGGCCCTGCTGCTGTAGGTATAACCGGCGCAAGGGGAGGTCTGTCTATTCCCTTAATTCTGCCGACAATAAGCTGTCCGCCAACTAAAACTGCTCCGGTACTTCCTGCTGAGACAAAGGCATCTGCCTCACCATTCTTAACCAGATTTAATGCTACAACCAATGAAGAATCCTTTTTTCTGCGAATAGCCATAACCGGGGGTTCGGCTGTTTCAATTACTTCTGTTGCATTAACAACGCTAATACGTTCTGTATCATAAGTATATTTCGCAAGTTCTGATTTTACCACATCTTCCGGTCCAACTATTTTAACAATTACCCTGTCGCTTCCGTTTACGGCATCAACTGCACCTTTTATAATCTGAACGGGAGCATTATCTCCGCCCATTGCATCCAATGCCACGACAACCGGCTTGCTCATATATAGTACCTCCAATGTTTACTAAGGCAGCTAAAAATAACCAGAAGCTGTCTACTTGAATAATATACTAAATATAAATATATAAATCAACTGTTTTTTAATAAAAAAGCTGATACAGAACAGTAGTCCAGTATTGCATTCGACAAACGTAAAATGCAAAAAGACCTTTCGGAAGACCTTTCCGAAAAGCCTTTATAAGATTAATCCTGTGGAATAATCTCCTTCTTATTGTATGAGCCACATGCTTTACATACTCTGTGAGACATCATAAGAGCTCCGCATTTGCTGCATTTAACTAAATTAGGAGCACTCATCTTCCAGTTAGCTCTTCTCATATCCCTATGAGACTTAGATGACTTATTCTTTGGGCAGATAGACATGGTTTTACACCTCCTTTATAAATAAAAAGCCATGTTTTCAGACTTAGTTATTATTAAAATCCTTAAATATGTCATTGATGGCAGCCATTCTGGGATCCGGTACAAATGTATCGCAACCGCACTCACCCTCATTAAGGTTCTTACCGCATACTCTGCATATCCCCCTGCATTCTTCCTTACACAACACCTTGGAAGGAAGATTCATAAAAATTTCAGGATAAAGCATACCGTCAATATCAATTATACGACCATCCACAAAGGACTGGTCTTCTTCAATATCGTTCAAATCAGCACTGTCACCCAGATTGAGTTCAAGAGATATGGAGAAATCAATATCCGTGGGAACTGTCTCCAGACATCTGCTGCATGGAATTCCAAGAACAAGACTTACATTACCGCTGATATGAACTTTATTATCACCCATATTCACTGCTTCAAGTACAATCGGTTCTTTATGAAGAACTTCATAATCACCGTATACTGTCTTAAAAACCTTGAATTCAGGCTCTACCGTATACTGTTTTGTAACTCCGGAAACCTGACAGTCATCCCTTGAATTTCTCCGGGTTGAACCTTCAAGTATCATCTTAGATAAATCGAGTTTCATACGCACACCTTGATTATTATACTAACCACATAAATGTTTGTCAAATATTTTTTAATAAAATTATTTTACCATATATTTTTTAATAAAATTATTTTACCAAAGCATAAGTCTCTCTTGCAATGGCAAGTTCTTCATTGGTAGGAATTGCCAGAAGCTTAACTTTGGAGCCCGGCACGGAAATCTCTGCTTCCACTCCTCCCGTCATATTGGCTTTGGTATCAAGCTCTGTACCAAGATAAGTAAGTCCGGCACAGATTTTTTCTCTCACTCCGTGGTCATTCTCACCTATTCCGGCAGTGAATACTATGGCGTCCACACCATTCATGGCGGCGGCAAAAGCACCGATATATTTGATAATTCTGTAACAGAATACATCCATGGCAAGCATGGCATATTGATTATTGTCTTCTATAGCGGCCCATATATCCCTTATGTCACTGGAAATACCATTGGATAAACCTAAAAGACCGGATTTCTTATTGAGAATATTAAGCACCTCTGAAATTGTTAAATTCTCCTTACGAGATATAAATTCCACTACGGAAGGGTCCACGTCCCCGCTCCTGGTGCCCATTACAAGACCCTCTAACGGTGTAAGTCCCATGGTGGTATCCACACATCTGCCATTCATAACCGCTGAAATTGAAGCACCATTGCCCAGATGGCAAATAATTAACTTAAGGGAATCATAGGGCCTGCCCATAAATCTGGCTGCCTGTGCGGATACATAGCTGTGACTGGTTCCGTGAAAGCCGTATTTCCTGAATTTATATTTTTCATAATATTCATACGGGAGTCCGTACATATATGCCTTTGGAGGCATAGTCTGATGGAAGGCCGTATCAAACACCACAACCATAGGTGTATCCGGCATAAGCTCCCTGCAGGCATTGATGCCTATAAGATTGGCGGGATTATGAAGAGGTGCCAGCTCGCTGCATTCT
>JBJEND010000245.1:0-6018 GCA_051880015.1 Butyrivibrio sp.
TGAATGTATTTCCCGTACCGGACGGGGATACAGGAACCAATATGACTCTTACTATTATGTCAGCCGCAAAGGAGGTTAATAATCTGGAGAATCCTACAATGGAAGCTCTGGCAAAGGCAGTATCCAGCGGTTCCTTAAGAGGTGCAAGAGGTAATTCGGGCGTTATCCTTTCACAGTTACTGAGAGGTTTTACTAAAGTTATCCGTGATTATGATGAAATAGATTCAATTATTCTTGCTGAGGCATTTCAGAGGGCTGTGGAGACAGCATATAAGGCTGTTATGAAGCCTAAGGAGGGAACCATACTTACCGTTGCAAGGGGTATGTCCGATAAGATTCAGGAACTGGCCTCCAGAGAGAAGGACCTTGAGAAATTAATGGAAGAGGTTATCCGCCACGGAGATGAAGTTCTGGCTAAGACACCGGATTTATTGCCAGTACTTAAACAGGCCGGAGTTGTGGATTCCGGCGGACAGGGTCTTATGCAGGTTATGAAGGGAGCATATGATGCACTTCTTGGCAAAGAGATTAATTTTACTGCCGTTGCAGGAAATGGAGGCCCTGTAGTATCTTCAGATATATCTGCCCAGGGTGTGGAAGAAACAGATATTACATTCGGTTATTGTACCGAATTCATCGTTATGGTGGAAAAGCCCTATGATGCAGCCAAAGAAGCTGAGTTTAAGGCTTACCTTGAATCAATAGGAGATTCTATTGTGCTTGTTTCTGATGATGACATCATTAAGGTTCATGTTCATACCAATCATCCGGGACTTGCATTTGAAAAAGGTCTTACCTTCGGTTCACTTACCAGAATGAAGGTGGACAATATGAGAGAAGAGCATCATGAAAGGGTTATAGCCAATGCTTCCAAGCTGGCGGCAGAGCAGAAAATGGCAGATGTTGATACAGGAGTTGATGAGCAGCCTGAAGCAGAAGCAGTACAGAATGAAGAACCCATAGTCAATAAAAAATACGGATTTATTTCTGTTTCCGCCGGCGACGGATTAAGTGAGATATTTACAAGCCTTGGAGTTGATTATGTTATTGAAGGCGGTCAGACCATGAATCCCAGCACGGAGGATATGCTGAATGCCATTGATAATGTTCATGCAGACAATATTTTTATATTCCCTAATAATTCCAATATTATTCTTGCAGCACAGCAGGCAAAGAGTATTGTGGAGGATAAGAATATAATTGTAGTTCCCACCAAAACCGTTCCCCAGGGAATCTCATCACTGGTGGTATTTTCCGATGCAATCGGACCTGAGGATAATCTTGAACTGATGATGGAGGAGATTTCCCATGTAAAATCAGCCTCAGTTACCTACGCTGTTAGGGATACAGAGATAGATGATAAATCCATTAAACAGGGCGATATAATGGGAATAGGAGATAAGACCATTCTCTCCGTTGGACAGGAAATAGCAGATGTTACTGTTGATTTGGTTTCCCATCTTGTAGATGATGAATCAGAATTAATCAGTATTTACTACGGGGCAGATATTGAGGAAACATCGGCTAATGCCGTGGCAGAGGCCCTTATGGCGTTATATCCCAATATTGACGTGGAGGTAAATTACGGCGGTCAGCCTGTTTACTATTATATTTTATCGGTAGAATAAAGGTTTGTATGAATATTCGTGAATTAAAAGGTATCGGCGGAAAAATCGAGGAACTGTTTCATAAACTTAACGTATATACTACTGAAGATTTAATGAAATTTTATCCAAGATCATATGATGTATATGATGGGCCGGTTCTTATAAAGGATATGACAGAAGAGAAGATATATACCTTTGAGGGAATAGTGTCATCTTCATGTGAACTTAATACCGCAAGCAGATATAAAGTACTTTCCGTAATGATTTCTGATGAAGAGGGAGAGCGTATTCGTGCCACCTGGTTTAACATGCCCTTCCTTAAAAATCAATTAAAACGGGGTTACAGATATGTTTTCAGAGGCAAGGTTGCTTATAAAGGCAGCCTTGTTTTTATGGAACAGCCTGCTATGTATTCAAGAGACGAATATCAGGTAAAGTTAAATTCCATGCAGCCAATTTACGGCCTGACGGCAGGACTTACCAATAATCAGGTGATGAAAGCTGTAAAACAGTGTATAGAATTGGGTATGGCAGGAAAGGAATACCTTCCTCCCAATATATTGCAGGATAATGACCTGATTCCCTTAGATGAAGCCTTTAGGAAAATTCATTTTCCCAAGGACACCGGTGAACTTGCTGCTGCCAGAAAAAGGATAGTTTTTGATGAGTTTCTGCTTTTTACCCTGGCTGTCAGAAGCAGAAAAAATGCAAATTTGCTGGCAGAAAACACCATAAATATACAAAAATCCCCTTATTCTGCAAGAATTCTTGCAAATATTGGCTATGAACTTACCAATGCACAGAAAAAAGTATACGAAGAAATAAGCAGTGATATGTCCTCCAATCATGTTATGAACAGGCTTGTACAGGGAGATGTGGGTTCAGGAAAAACAATAGTTGCATTCCTTGCCATGGCGGATGTATGTTATGGCGGATATCAGGCTGTGTTAATGGCGCCCACCGAAGTGCTGGCAAGGCAGCATTATGCTTCATTGGTTTCAATAATCCGAGCCTCCGGACTTGATATACAATGTGTGCTGCTGACAGGCTCTCTGACGGCATCGGCCAAAAGACAGGCATATGAGGAAATAGAAAGCGGCAGGGCTGATATTGTTATTGGTACCCATGCAGTTATAACAGATAAAGTGGAATTTGGAAATCTCGGGCTGGTAATAACGGATGAACAGCACCGGTTTGGTGTGCTCCAAAGAGAAAAACTTCACAAAAAGGGGGATAATCCCCATATTCTTGTTATGAGCGCCACTCCCATACCCCGTTCCCTTGCCATTATACTTTACGGAGATTTGGATATATCAGTCATTGATGAAAAACCTGCTGACAGGCTTCCCATTAAAAACTGTGTGGTTGATACCGGCTATCGTGAAAATGCTTATAAATTTATACAGAAGGAGCTGGATAAAGGACATCAGGCATATATTATATGTGCCATGGCAAAAGAAAATGAAGATACTGAAGAAAAATCCATAGAAAATGTAAAAGAATATGCTGAAAAGCTGAGAAAAAGATTTGGACCGGAAGTTCCAATAGAATGTCTTAACGGTAAAATGAAGCCGTCAGAAAAGAATCGCATCATGAGTGATTTTGAGCAGGGTGACATAAAAATATTAGTGTCAACCACTGTGGTTGAGGTAGGAATTAATATCCCTAATGCCACAGTAATGATGGTTGAAAATGCAGAACGTTTCGGACTGGCAGGACTTCATCAGCTACGAGGAAGAGTAGGCAGGGGACAGGCCCAGTCTTACTGTATATTTGTAAGTGATTCAAGAAATCCCGTTACTAAAGAACGTTTACAGATTTTAAAGGAAAGTAACGATGGTTTTTATGTTGCCGAACAGGATTTGAAATTAAGAGGTCCCGGAGATATTCTGGGAGTAAGACAGAGCGGGGATTTTAATTTTGCACTGGCAGATGTATATATTGATGCCCCCACTCTTAAGCTGGCCTCCGATACGGCAGGCAAATTGCTTTCCATAGATGATTTAACAGAGCAGGATGAATATGCCGGATTAAGGGACAGACTTTCGGAGTATATGAATAAGGGATTATGTAATCTGAATATATAGGAGTAAAATAATGGAATTATATATTATACGACATGGAGAAACTGATTGGAATAACGAGAAAAGACTCCAGGGCAGAAGTGATATTAACCTTAATGAATACGGAATTGAACTGGCCCGGATAACATCAGAGGCATTAAAGGATATTTCCTTTGACAGAATTTATTCCAGCCCGTTAAACAGAGCATATGAGACGGCGAGAATAATAAGAGGCAGCCGCAATGTCCCCATAATTAAGGATGACAGACTGATGGAAATTTCCTTTGGGGAGTATGAGGGGGTAAATGTGGATAAGCTTCCTCCGGAGTTTATTAATTTTTTTGAGGCACCGGACAAATTCGTTCCTGCACCCGGGGGAGAGAATTATGAAGAACTGGTAAAAAGAGCAGGAGATTTTATTGAAGACGTAGTTGTACCGGCATCCAAAGAAATTGAAAGGATGCTTATTGTTGCCCATGGTGCCCTTAATAAGGCATTGATGCTTAATCTTAACCATAAGCCCATCAGTGAAATATGGGCCGGGATTTTTCAGCGTAACTGTTGTGTAAACATATATGAAATTAACGGCCGGGATTTCAGACTGATTCAGGACGGGGTAATATTTTATGAAGAACAGGAAGGAAAGAGGTACAAATAATGAGGGTGATTGCAGGAAGCAGAAGAAGTATGCCGCTTAAAGCTCCGGCAGGAATGGATACCAGACCTACTCAGGACAGAACCAAAGAGACATTATTCAATGTGCTTCAGAGTTATATACCGGGATGCGTTTTTGCGGATCTTTTTGCAGGAAGCGGCGGAATTGGAATTGAAGCGTTAAGCCGTGGAGCTTCTCATGTATATTTTGCGGAAAAATCGAAGGCTGCCCTGGAGTGTATCAGGGACAATCTGAGATTTACCCGTTTCACAGATGAAGCCACGGTACTGGACTGTGATGTAATGCTTGCATTGGAGAAACTTAAAAGTGAAAAAGAGGTCCAAGTGATATTTATGGACCCACCCTATAAGGCCGGACTTGAAATTCAGGTATTCAAGGCTCTTGCCGGTATGGAATATGTGTCAGAATATACGGTTATTGTGGTAGAAGCCGCTCTTGATACGGATTTTTCTTTTTTGGACGAAACCGGCTTTGAGATATATAAAGTGAAATGCTATAAGAGTAATCAGCATGTTTTTATCAGAAGGAAATAAATTTTCATTGTCAAGAAAAAATATAAGTGTTATTATTATAAATGGATTTTAGTTTTGCCAATAAGGATATAACGATTGGAGAGTTGAACATGAGCAGGATTGAACAGATTATCAGCGAAATCGAGGATTACATTTCAAGCTGTAAGCCGATTCCGCTTTCCAGCACCAAGATTGCTGTCAATAAAGAGGAAATTGATGAATTAATAAGGGAGCTTCGTCTTAAAACTCCTGATGAGATTAAGAAATATCAGAAGTTAATCAGTAATAAGGAGGCTATTCTGGCAGATGCCAAGGAACAGGCTGACAGGATGATTATGGAAGCCCAGGTACATACAGAGGAGCTTATTAATGAGCATGAGATTATGCAGAGAGCAGTAGAGCAGGCTAATGCCGTTATTGCAGATGCCAGTGCCAAGGCCCAGCAGATTGTGGACAAGGCTGCAGAGGATGCCAACAATATCCGCCTGGGAGCAATCCAGTATACTGATGATATGTTAGCTAATCTTCAGATGATTATTGAGCATTCCCTTGAGAACAATAAAGCCAAATACGATGCTTTAATGAATTCCCTTAACAAAGATTTGAACATCGTCATTTCCAACCGTAAAGAACTCCGCCCTGAGCCGGAGGCTGCAGCAGCAGAGGAAGAGCTTGCCGCCAACGTTAAAGAAGTTATGCAGGACGAAGATGATGATTAATATTAATTAACGAGTTTCAGTACATATACAGCTATATAAGTTACTGCCAGACATACCATACCGGACAGAACTTTGCTGTATATGTATTTTTTTTTGTCTATTATTCCGTTTCTGTCAATGCCGAATGTCTGGAATATACCTGAAATTCCCCCAAAGGATAAAAAGGGCATAACAATTATTAATACTTTGTTTATATCCGTGAAAGTAATGTATATATGGGTGATACCGGAGGTGATTTCTACAAAGGGAGTCAAAAATACTGCCTGCCAAAAAGGCAGCATACATATATATTCTATTAAGATGGAAAAAATAATTACATATCCGCCTAAAACTGCCATATTGACAAGAGATATCTTTATTGCATCGGTCAAAAGATTTTTGCCGGATACAGAGGCCCCGGGAATATTTTCCCGGTCTTTATCATCCCGGATGTTTCCGGTG
>JBJEND010000246.1:0-5981 GCA_051880015.1 Butyrivibrio sp.
TAGAACTTAAGGGCTCTTCCTCCTGTGGTAGTCTCAGGATTACCAAACATTACTCCGACTTTCTCACGAAGCTGGTTAATGAATATAACGATGCAGTTTGTCTTACTTATAACTGCAGTAAGCTTTCTTAATGCCTGGGACATAAGTCTTGCCTGAAGTCCTACATGGGAGTCTCCCATATCTCCGTCAATCTCTGCTTTAGGAACAAGAGCCGCAACTGAGTCCACAATAACAATATCCACCGCTCCTGAACGGACTAATGTCTCTGTAATCTCCAATGCCTGTTCTCCGTTGTCAGGCTGGGAAATATATAATTCATCAATATCTACTCCTATATTCTTCGCATAGGCCGGGTCCAGGGCATGCTCCGCATCTATGAAGCCGGCAATTCCTCCACGCTTCTGCACTTCCGCCACCATATGAAGGGCAACCGTTGTCTTACCGCTGGATTCAGGTCCGTATATCTCCACAATTCTTCCCTTAGGTACTCCTCCCAGTCCTAATGCCACATCCAGACTCAATGAGCCTGTCGGTACAGTCTCCACATTCATTGCGGCGGCAGGGTCTCCCAGTTTCATAACCGCACCCTTTCCAAAGCTGCGTTCAATACTTGAGATTGCAGCATCCAATGCTTTAAGTTTATCTTCTTTTGCCATAATTATTCTCCTTTACGATTCACAATGCGAACTTATGTTCGCTTTTCTTAAAAATAATATATATTATTTCCCCACGGATGTCAACATATTTTTATACAATCATAAAATCCACCCTCCCCTGCATTATAAAATAAAATGGAACAGATTCCCGATTAACGGAATGAAATGTGAAATCATGATATAGACAGGCTGTGCCTGTAAGAAATGCTGTGATACTGCACTAATATACTATCACAGCGTTTGGAAGAATTAAAGTCCGTATGATATATTTTATATTTTTTTAATAAATGTGAGCCGCCGAAGGCGGCTTGCCTACGCTGCCGCCCGCGGACTATGTCCGCATCCATTGCGGCAGCTCAATAAATGTGAGCCGCACCCAGGGGTGCGGCCCGCATGTATAAATTATTTGGAATTAGGGAAATATTCCTGAAGAGTGCTTGCCAGTGCATTAATTGGCATTGTCTGTAATGTAACCTTTCCCGGTCCTTTTACAACTGTATTGAAAAGTCCCTCTCCTCCGAAAAGAGCATTTTTAACTCCCGGAACAGACACAACATCCATTGTACAGCTTGCACTCATGGCAGCTACATAACCTGTGTCCACAATCATCTGCTGGCCTGCTGCCAGTTCATATTCCACAGCATGTCCGTCAATTTCAATAAAAGCAGTACCGTTACCGGAAAGCTTCTGCATAATGAAGCCCTCTCCGCCGAAAAAGCCTGCTCCCATTTTCTTCTGGAAATGGGTTGAAAGTGTAACTCCTGCCTCACTTGCAAGGAAGCCCTTTTTCTGAACAATTACCGGATTATCAGGTGTAATCTGAAGAGCACGGATTGATCCCGGAAAGCTTGCAGCAAAAGCAATCTGTCCCGGACCGCCCTGAGCGGTATAATGGTTCTGGAACATTGATTCGCCTGTAAACATTCTTCCGAACATCTTGCCGGCTCCTCCGCCTACTGTCTCCATCTTCATGTTAGGGCTCATCCAGCTCATGGCGCCGCCCTCTGTAATCAGCTTTTCTCCTGCCTCAACATCGCAGATAACCACCGCAAACGGTTCTCCTTCGATTCTATACCTCATTCACATATCCTCCTTTGAATTTTATATACGTTAATACAGGGAAAATTATACCATTAATTATACCTGATAACAAGAAAAAAACACTGTCAAAAGAATTAATTCTTCTGACAGTGCTTCATGATGTTGAATAAATAGCCTGTAGGGGAATCGAACCCCTGTTTCCGCCGTGAGAGGGCGGCGTCTTAACCGCTTGACCAACAGGCCGTCTGTGTCGTACTTGGATATATTATAACATCAGCCTGAAAAATGCAAGCATTTTTTTAAATTTTTTTAAAAATTATGAATATTTCTTTTCATACTGCGCAAAAATTCCTTATCTCTGTCCGAAATCCTGTAGGATTCCAGCATTTTCTGAATGGCTTTATTATATGTCCAATCGTCAAAATTACTGTTTTTAAGACTTTCCAGAGTAATTTCCGGATATTTTGCATATGCAGTTGACATAAACCATGCCATACCCATTCTGGCATAATATGATTCATGGCAAAGAATACTTACTTTCTCTATTGCCCTTTTGGCATATTCATCCGTAAGAAAATAATCCATTAACATAATTATTCCGAATCTTAAAGGGAACTCCTCTTCGGATTCCAGATAAGGCTGCAGAAATTTCCATGTTCTGTCGGGATATTTTTTAACAGCCTTTAATCCTGCGCAAAAGCTGTCATTAACGGACCAGTTATTAATCAGGGGTACAAAGCCCTTAATCAGCCCGAATAACGTATCCTCATCTGTTTTAATGCTGCCTATAACCATACCCTTAAGCATTATTTCCTCAAAATATATCATTTCATTACAGGCATTATCCAGATAGTACATGTAATCTCCGGCGGCAATTTCCTTTGCAAATTTCCTAAGCAGGGGAATACGCACTCCTATAAGAGAATTCTCCCCCGGAATCAGTGCAGAGGAAAATTCGCCGTACTTACTGTCCCTTAAAGACAGTAATTCGGCTTTAATTTCTTCAGATGTATACTTTGGCATAAGTTATTCCGTTTCTCCGATATTTTTCAAAATAATTTCTTTGGCATATGAAATGGCCTTTTTAACGCTGCCCTCTTCAAAAGGCACGCTAAGTCCTGCCAGTTTAAGAAGCCCCAGATAATTTAAGCTGCCTCCGGCGTTGCATAATTTAACATAGTCCTTCCATGTATTATCCCTGTCCTCTTCGAAACGCTTCTTAAATTCCATGGCGCCCATGGTGGTAAGGGTATAATTAATGTAATAGAAAGGATACAGGAAAATATGAAGCTTATGATACCAGTATCCGCCCCTTTCAAAGAACTCGTCATTCTCATATTTACGCCACGGCATATATTTCTCTTCTAATTTGTGCCATTCAAAGGTTCTTTCCTTGGGAGAAAGCTGTGGATTTTCATAGATAATATGCTGAAACTCATCCACTGCAACGCCAAAGGGAACAAAGGTCATTGCCTCCTGAAGATGGGCAAAACGGTACTTATCCGCATCCTTACCGAAAAACTGCTCTGCATAGGAATATGTGAACTGCTCCATTGCCATGGAATGAATCTCCGCAATATCCGTTGAACACATTGTATATGCCGAAACAGGCTGATGACGCATGGCCTGATATCCTGCAAAGGCATGACCCAGCTCATGGGCAAGCACACCCATATCGTCTATAGTCTGATTAAAGCAGGAGAACACAAAAGGCGCATTATAATCCAAAAGCTCCGTCATATATCCTGTAGAAGCCTTATTGGGCTTATTTTTCAAATCCATTAATTCATGCTCAATCATAAAATCAATGAACTCTCCCGTTTCAGGGCTTAAGTCATGATACATTTTACGGGCTTCCTCTATCATGAAATCGTCATCCCCTGCAGGAACTGCATTGCCGTCAGGGAAAACAAAATTCTCATCAAAGGCTTTTATTTCATCAACCCCTATTCTTTCTGCCTGTGCCCTGTAAATCTTCTCACAAAGAGGAACTATTTCTTCCAGTACCTGTTTACGGAATGCAGCCACCTCTTTGCAGCCATAATCACTTCTGCCCTGAAGCTTATATCCCAGAGGAATATAATTATCATAACCCAGGGCTTTGCCCATTTCGGTACGAAGCTTAACCAGTTCGTCAAAAATCTCCTCAAGCTCAGACTCATTGCCGGCATAAAAGTCAGAATATGCCTTATATGCTTCTTTTCTTATATCCCTGTCAGGATTTTCGAAGAATTTCTGTATTCCGTAGAGATTGTATTTCTCACCTCTGAAAGATATCTGAGCTGTTGCCATTATTTTCTGATAGCGGTTACAAAGAATACTCTCCCTCTGCATAAAGGGCACCATAGCCGGGTTAAAACTGTCAATTTCCCTCTGTGTGGCAGTAAGCAGTTCCGGTCCGTATTCTTCGTTAATGTCTTTGGCAAAAGGACTGTCAATCAGTGCTTTGCCATATTCAACGCTGTATTTTTCAACGGTGGGATATGTGGTCTCATTATATTCATTTTCTGCCTCATAAAACTCATCTGTTGTATCCAATGTATTGCGTATATTAGCTATATTAACCATGGTGGATATATGTCTGCTTTCCTCATCCACTGCTGCCATAATCCTTTTAACCTCGCCATAATCAGAGGCATTTCTGATATCCTCTGCCGCTTTTTTCCAGGTTTCGCCCATATGGACGAAATCCGGTCTTTCATATTTAAGTGTTGAAAAAGTAAAATTCATATAAACCTCCTATACAAAATCAAATAATGATAACTGGTTGCTTTCCGGAAGTCCCTCCAGAATTCCCAAATCCCACATTAAATTAGCACTGGTCTTCGGCACTTTGGCCCTGCTTATAAAGTCCTCTTTAGAAAGGAAGGGACCATTTTTGGCAGCTTCAAAAATTCCGTCTGCTGCCGTCTCTCCCAATCCGTCAATGGATTTAAAAGGCGGAAGAAGTTTTCCGTCAACTATCTGGAAATTCTTGGAATGGGATTTGTACAAATCAATGGGCAGGAACTCAAACCCTCTGGCGTACATTTCCTGTACCAGTCTCATATCCTTAAGCTGTCCCTCTTCTTTGTTGGATAGATTATCCCTTCTTTTGTACTCTTCTATATAATAGTCAAGTTTTTCCCTGCCGAAGCACATTAATTCATAGGAAAAATCATCCGCACGGATGCTGAAATAAGCGGCATAATATTCCAGAGGATAAAAGACTTTACAATACGCTATTCTCCATGCCATCATAACATAAGCCGCAGCATGTGCCTTGGGGAACATATATTTTATTTTTTTACAGGACCAGATATACCAGTCAGGCACCCCTGCTTTAATCATAAGATCTTCCCATTCATCAGAAAGTCCCTTACCCTTACGCACCGACTCCATTATTTTAAATGCAGTACCCGCCTCTATGCCCTTGCCTATTAAATATATCATAATATCGTCACGGGTACAGATTGCCGTTGAAATAGTGGCCTTTCCCTCTTCAATAAGGGTCTGGGCATTGCCAAGCCACACATCCGTGCCGTGGGAAAGTCCTGCAATTCTTACTAAATCCGAAAAATGCTGAGGTTTGGTGTCAATTAACATCTGCATGGCAAAATCCGTACCGAATTCAGGAATTCCAAGACAGCCAAGTTTGGTTCCTCCTATATCCCCGGGAGTTATTCCTAACGCACTTGTATCTTTAAACAAGGACATGACCTCCGGGCTGTCCAGGGGAATGGTAACCGGATCCAGTTTGGTAAGATCCTGAAGCATTCTAATCATGGTAGGATCATCATGGCCCAGAATATCCAGCTTTAACAGGTTGTGGTCAATACTGTGATAATCAAAATGGGTGGTGATAATATTGCTTGTCATATCGTTAGCCGGATGCTGTATCGGGGTAAAAGAATCTATCTCTTCCCCATATGGAAGAACAATAATTCCTCCCGGATGCTGCCCCGTGGAGCGTTTAACCCCCACGCCTCCCGCTACAATACGGTTAATTTCACAATCTCTTTTGTGCTCACCTTTTTCCTCGAAGTATTTTTTTACATATCCGTAAACGGTTTTGTCTGCCAAAGTTCCTACCGTTCCGGCCTTAAATGTCTGCCCCTCTCCGAAAATTACCTCAACATAAGCATGAGCCTTTGCCTGATATTCACCGGAGAAATTAAGGTCAATATCCGGCTCCTTGTCCCCGTTAAATCCAAGAAAGGTTTCAAAGGGAATGTCAAAGCCTTCCTTTCGCAGCTTTGCCCCGCATTTCGGACAGTTTTTATCCGGCATGTCACACCCTGCTCC
>JBJEND010000247.1:0-5904 GCA_051880015.1 Butyrivibrio sp.
CCCTGCTGATGCAGCATTAATGATGCAGCTTGGAGCAGAAGGTGTATTTGTAGGCTCAGGAATTTTCAAATCCGGCAATCCGGAAAAACGTGCCAATGCAATAGTAAAAGCCGTTACCAACTACAAGGATGCAGCTTTAATCGCAGCTTTGTCAGAGGATTTGGGAGAAGCAATGGTGGGAATTAATGAACAGGAAATAGAACTTCTGATGGCAGAAAGAGGCAAATAAATGGTAATAGCAGTTTTGGCAGTGCAGGGGGCTTTTGCGGAGCATGAAAAAATGCTGGAGCGTATGGGGATTTCTTATGTGGAACTGCGTAAAAAAGAAGATTTGCAGCAAAAATATGATGGCATAATCCTTCCGGGAGGAGAGAGTACCGTACAGGGAAAACTCCTTAAAGAACTGGATATGTTTGATGTGCTCTGCGGGCAGATTAAGGATGGCATGCCGGTACTGGCCACCTGCGCAGGGCTTATTCTTCTGGCAGAAAAAATCGGCAATGATGAAAGGGAATATTTTAAAACCCTTCCCGTTACCGTAAAACGCAATGCTTACGGCAGACAGCTTGGAAGCTTCTACACAGAGCAGGAGTTTAAAGGAATAGGTGTGGTTCCCATGACCTTCATCCGCGCACCCTATATAGAAAGTGTGGGGGAGGGCACAGACATCCTTGCAGAAGAAAACGGACATATTATTGCAGTCAGATATAAAAACCAGCTTGCAATGTCATTTCATCCGGAGCTTGATAAGGATGAGAGAATCCACAGGTATTTTATTGATATAGTGCAGAATAACCCATTCAGGATATAAACTGTCTGCTTCTGTATGCGCTGGGTGTCAGACCGTATTTTTTCTTAAACAGTCTGTTAAAATATGACAGATTCTCATATCCGCATTCTGCCGCAATTTCCAGAATGCTGTCGGAGGAGGACAGGAGAAGACGGGAAGCCATGGACAGCCTGTAGTCATTAAGGTAATCAATAAAAGAAGTACCCATGATTTTCTTGAAATATTTCATAAAATGTGAAGAGGAAAAATTACAGACTGCCGCAATTTCATCAATACTGATGGGCTTGCGGTAGTTTTTTTCCGTATATTTAATGACCTCTTTAATTTTATCCAGATTTTTGGAAGAATCGGTTTTCTCACCGGTGTATTCATCCGTAATCCCGTATAATTCATAGAAAAACTCAAAAAGATATCCCTTTATGGCCATTTCATATCCCTTTGGAAAATTGTGGGAGCACAGTCTGTCAGCTCTGTCAAGACAGCCTGCAATATTGGCATAATGGGGCTCATCCTTGGAAATAATATGGTTAAACAGAACATTTCCCGTAAGAAGAGGAATGAAATAGGAAGTGTCTACTCCGTCAGAGTATTTGGCAATAAGCATATCCGTATTAAAAATAATATTCTCATATTCCATGGAATAGGGCTTAAGCTGGGATATTCCGTGAGTCTGTCCCGGAATTACCACGATTATGTCACCGGATTCCACATAATGGGATTCAAAATCCAGAATTACCGTGCCCTTTCCTTTTTTAATATAGATAATTTCCATTTCATTGTGCCAGTGGATAGGCACATCGGAAAAATCCAGAGGAATGGAGCAGGGGTATGTATTAAACGGAAAAAGTGTATCCGAGTGCTGTTTGGTCTCCTGGAAATTTTCATATTCCGAAATTCTCATATTTCACCTCTAAAATTCACTTAATGATAGAATTGTACCATAAAATGATTGAATATTGCAAGAAAATGATAGTATTTTGATATTAGAATACAAATGTACCATATTATGGGTACAATAATTATCAGAGAGGTATAATCATGGCAAAGGAACTTGAAAGAGGTGCCGGCATACTGCTTCCTATAAGCAGCCTTCCTTCACCTTACGGAATCGGAACTATGGGTGTCAAGGCATATGAATTTGTAGATATGCTTAAGTCATCAGGTCAGATGTACTGGCAGGTGCTCCCTGTGGGACCTACCAGCTTTGGTGACAGTCCATATCAGTCATTTTCCGCTTTTGCGGGTAATCCGTATTTTATCGATTTGGATACTCTTATTGAAGAGGGTCTCCTTGATAAAACAGAGGTTCAGAACACATATTGGGGAAAAGATCCTGAATATGTGGAGTATGATGTTATATATAATGCCAGATTCAGAATTTTAAGAAAGGCATTTGAGGCATCTAATCATAAGGGAACGCCGGAATATAAGGCATTTCTTAAAGAAAATGCAGACTGGATTGAGGATTTTGCCTTATTTATGGCAATTAAGGCAGCTCATGAAAACAGGGAATGGCTGACCTGGGAAGAGGATATCCGTTTCCGCAAGGCATCAGCCGTTACCAAGTATAAGAAAGAACTTGCTGATGATATAGATTTTTATATCTTTATGCAGTACAAATTCTACGAGCAGTGGAATAAGCTGAAAGCATATGCTAACCATAAGGGCATTAAGATTATCGGAGATATTCCTATATATGTTGCTCTGGACAGTGCGGATGTATGGGCTAATCCTAAGCTTTTCCAGCTTGATGAGAACTGCAGGCCTGTTAATGTGGCAGGATGTCCTCCTGATGCTTTTTCAGACTGGGGACAGAAATGGGGCAATCCGCTTTATGACTGGGATGCAATGGAGAAGACCGGTTTTGACTGGTGGAAGCGCAGAATGTCTGCATCAGCTAAGCTCTATGATGTAATCCGTATTGACCATTTTATAGGTATTGTACGTTATTACAATATTCCGGTTGACGGTGTTCCGGTTGACGGATTTTTCGCAAAGGGCCCTGGAATGAAGCTTATCAATGCCATTGATTCCGCTATTGACGGTAAGGCTAAGGTTATTGCAGAGGATCTGGGTGTGGTTGTACCGGAGGTAACTGCTCTCGTAAAAGAGTCGGGATATCCGGGAATGAAGGTATTCCAGTTCGCTTTTGACGGTCATACTACCAATGAACATGCTCTTCATAACCATGAGAGAAATTACGTTGTATATATCGGTACCCATGATAATGACACCATTAAGGGATATCTTGATGACCGTACGGATATGGATCTCGATTACATGATGAGATATCTTGGTGTAAGCCGCAGGGAAGATATTATTGACGAGCTGGTACGCTTTATGTATATGAGCGTTGCAAATACAGTTATCATTCAGATGCAGGATTTGTTAGGCAAGGATAACAGTGCCAGAATGAACCTTCCGTCCACAATAGGTACTAACTGGAAGTGGAGAATGAAAGAAGGGGAGTTTACCAAAGAAATCCGAAATAAACTTCGTGATTTAACAAAACTTTATGGAAGAAGTGCCAACAAATGGTATTTCGCTAAGGAGGATTATATGTTAGCAGATATTTGTGAAGAGAGATTTGGAAAGTCGGTTAAGGACTGTACCAACGAAGAAGTTTATCTTGCTCTCTTAGAGATGACCAAGACACTTGCAAAAGATAAGGAACGTAACGAAGGTAAGAAAAAAGTATATTACATTTCAGCAGAATTTCTTATTGGCAAGCTTTTGTCAAATAACCTTATCAATTTAGGCGTATTTGAAAGCGTTAAGAAGGAACTTGAGGAAAACGGCAAGAGTATCTACGAGATAGAAGAGCTTGAACCGGAACCATCTTTAGGTAACGGCGGACTGGGAAGACTTGCTGCATGTTTCCTTGATTCCATGGCTACATTGGGACTTGCCGGAGACGGTATCGGACTTAATTATCATATGGGACTGTTCAAACAGGTATTTGAGAACAATTTCCAGAAGGAAACACCTAATCCGTGGATTGAGAATGAAAGCATTCTTACCAGGACAGATGTGTCTTATCAGGTGGATTTTAACGGATTCTCCGTTCGCTCAAGATTATATGACATTGATGTTACCGGTTATAACAACAGAACCAACAAACTTCATTTATTTGATATTGAATCCGTTGATGAGGGCATTATTCACGGAGATTCAATTAACTTTAACAAGAGTGATATCTGCAGGAACCTTACATTGTTCCTGTATCCTGATGACAGCGATGAGGCAGGACATCTGTTAAGAATTTACCAGCAGTATTTTATGGTAAGCAACGGAGCAAGACTCATTCTTGACGAGTGTAAGGCAAAGGGCTGCAATCTTCATGACCTTGCTGACTATGCTGCAATCCAGATTAACGATACCCATCCTTCAATGGTAATTCCGGAATTAATCCGTCTTCTTACCGCAGAGGGAATCGGATTTGACGAGGCAGTTGAAATCGTATCCAAGACCTGTGCATATACTAACCATACAATTCTTGCCGAGGCTCTTGAGAAATGGCCGATATCTTATCTTGAGAAGGTTTGTCCTCAGATTGTAGGAATCATTAAGGAACTGGATAACAGAGTAAGGGCAAAATACAGCGATCCTTCCATATATATCATTGATAACGGCGGACGTGTCCATATGGCACATATGGATATTCATTACGGATACAGTGTAAACGGTGTTGCTTACCTTCACACAGAGATACTTAAGAATACCGAGTTGAATAATTTCTACAAAATATATCCTGAGAAGTTTAACAACAAGACTAACGGTATTACATTCAGAAGATGGCTTCTCCACTGTAACGAAGAGCTTTCTGCTTACATTGAAGGCCTTATCGGACCTGACTTCAAGAAGGATGCGGACAAACTTGAAGACCTTGCAAAATATCTTGAAGATGAGGCTGTTCTTAACAAGATTCTTGATATTAAGAAAGTTAAGAAGACCGAACTTAAGAATTATTTAAAAGCTACTCAGAATGTGGATATTGATGACAATTCAATCTATGACATTCAGGTTAAGCGTCTCCATGAGTATAAGCGTCAGCAGTTGAATGTACTCTGGGTAATTTATAAATACTATGAGATTAAAGCCGGAAGACTTCCGAAAACTCCTATTACCGTAATTTTCGGTGCAAAGGCTGCTCCTGCATATATAATTGCCAAGGATATTATTCATTTAATTCTCTGCTTACAGCAGGTTATTAACAATGACCCTGAAGTAAGCCCATACTTAAAGGTAGTTATGGTAGAGAATTATAATGTAACAAAGGCTGCCAAGATTATTCCTGCCTGTGACATTTCTGAACAGATTTCACTGGCTTCCAAGGAAGCATCAGGAACCGGTAACATGAAGTTCATGTTAAATGGTGCCGTAACCCTGGGAACCAAGGACGGAGCCAACGTAGAGATAGGAGAACTCGTAGGTGAGGACAACATCTATTTCTTCGGTGAAAGCTCAGAGCAGGTAATTGAGCATTACGCAAAGGCTGACTACTGTGCTAAGGATTACTATGTAAATGATGCTGACATTAAGAAATATGTTGATTTTATTATAAGTGCCGAAGTAATGAAAGTGGGAGACTGCAATACACTTCTTGAACTTCATGCAGAATTAATCAAGAAAGACTGGTTCATGACACTTCTTGATGTTAAGGACTACATTAAGACCAAAGAAGCTGCATTGAATGATTATGAAGACAGAAAGACATGGGCTAAAAAGATGCTGGTAAACATCAGCAAAGCAGGCTTCTTCTCTTCTGACAGAACTATTGCTGAGTACAATAAAGACATTTGGAAACTGTAATTGTTTTCTAATGTGCTTATCCCCCCTCTGCCGGTTCATCCGGCGAGGGGGTTTTTATATTAAAGAATAATTAAGTTGCCATTTTGGAAAAAATGTGGCAAAATGATGTATGGCGCAAATTTTTAACATAATATGGAGGGATGCAGGTTGTACAAATTTCTGATTGCAGATGAAGATAAGGCTCACCGCGACAGAATACATTCACTTCTTTTACAGTCAAAAGAGAAATTTGAAATATACGAAACAGACAGCCTCGGGGAGGCGTTACGATATATTGATGAATATAAGCCGGATGTTATTTT